>NZ_JBQHSG010000012.1:0-87821 GCF_052066375.1 Bariatricus sp. HCP28S3_A7 | reverse complement strand
CATTATACCAGAAAAAGGGAGGTCAATGCTCTTTTTATTTGCATTCTCCCATAAAATCAAGGTTTTTATTGAATTTTGGGACAAAAAAACAGGTAGTTTTTGACACTACCGCATAAGAGAAGGAGGAAGGAGTATGAATACAATATTAATTGTGGATGATGAAAAAGAGATTGCAGATGTCGTGGAGCTGTATCTGCAGAATGAATACCATGTCCTGAAGTTTTATACGGGGCAGGATGCGTTGGACTGTATTGAGAGCACGAGAATTGATCTGGCCATTCTGGATGTGATGCTTCCCGATATCGACGGCTTCACTATTCTGAAGAAAATCCGGGAGAAATACACATTTCCGGTCATTATGCTGACGGCAAAAACGGAATATCTGGACAAGATTACCGGACTTACAATGGGAGCAGATGATTACATCCCGAAACCGTTTAATCCGTTGGAGCTTGTCGCCAGAGTGAAAGCGCAGATGCGCCGCTATACGCAGTACAATGATAAGAGCAGGAGCGAGGGGGATGTGATTGATTTCGGCGGGCTGGTTCTGAACAAGCAGTCACATGAATGTACATACAATGAGCGGTCGTTGACGCTGACTCCGATTGAATTTGATATTTTGTGGCTGCTCTGCGAGAACCGTGGGAAGGTGATCAGTTCGGAGGAGTTATTTGAATCGGTCTGGCATGAAAACTACTATAAAAACAGCAATAATACCGTCATGGTTCATATTCGGCATCTGCGCGAGAAAATGAGCGGTCCTACCGGAAAATCGGACTTTATCAAGACGGTGTGGGGAGTTGGGTATAAGGTTGAAGAATAATTACCGTAAATTAAAACTCAGTATTTTGCTTCAGACGGTTTTTGTGACAGCACTCACGGTATTGGTAGGCGGTGTGATTCTGGAGTATGTGATCGACGGCGTGTATAACGACAGCTTTGCAAATCTGTTTCTGAAGCTGATGGAAACCCTGCATGTGGAAGAGGGAACGGCCATTCATCTGTACTGGCTGCTGATCGGGGATAACAAAGTATTTTTTATGATTCTGGGATTTCTGGCCCTTTTTTCGCTATTCTTCTATATTGCGCTATCGAAAATGACCAGATACATGGATCAGATCGGTGATGGAATCGAGAACATTCTCTCTGATTCGGATCAGCCCATCCGGCTTATCACGGAATTGAAACCGCTGGAGGATCGTCTGAATGAAATCAAGCAGACACTGAAAAAACAGGAAAAAGAAGCGCAGGAGATCGAAGAGAAGAAAAATGATCTGGTATTGTTCCTGGCGCATGATCTGAAGACACCGCTGACTTCGGTGGTGGCGTATCTGACGATGCTGGATACGAATCCGGAAATGTCGGAGGCAGAACGGGCCAGGTATACGCACATTTCTTTGGAGAAGGCGATCCGTCTCGGCGATCTGATCAATGAATTCTTTGAGATCACGCGTCTGAATCTTCAGGATATTACACTGGAGCCGGTGGAATTGGATCTGGATATGATGCTGGAGCAGATCGCGGATGAATTGTATGCGGTCCTGCAGGAAAAGAATCTCATCTGCACAGTTCAGACGGAGGGGAATCTGTTGATCAAGGGAGATCCGGATAAACTGGCCAGAGTATTTGACAATATTCTGAGAAATGCGATTGCCTACTGCCGAAGCGATACAGAACTTCGAATACTGGCCCGGCAAAAGGAGCAGATTGTTGAGATCGTTTTTGAAAATGAAGGAGATACCATTCCGGCAGATAAGCTGGAAAAGATTTTTAATAAATTTTACAGGGCAGATGCGGCGCGCTCCAGTACAACGGGTGGTGCCGGGCTGGGGCTTGCTATCGCGAAAGAAATCGTAGAACTGCATGGTGGCTCGATGCGCGCCGAAAGTGAAGACGGAAGAACCCGGATGATCGTGGATTTGCCGATGGAAAAGGAGGGGGAGATTGATGAGGTTTATACACACAGCAGACATCCATCTTGGAGCATCGCCAGACGCAGGAAGCGCGTATAGCCAGAGACGGGCGGAAGAATTGTGGAACAGTCTGGAACGTCTGGTTAAGGTGTGTGAGGAAGAACAGGTGGATCTTCTTCTGATTGCGGGAGATCTGTTTCACAGACAGCCTCTTCTTAGGGAACTGAAGGAAGTGGATTATCTTTTTTCACAGCTAACGCACACAAAGATCGTGTTCATCGCCGGGAATCACGATTATCTAAAACCATCTTCTTATTATCTTACATATCAGTGGAAAAGCCAGGTCTATCCGTTGCTGGAGCAGACTATGGGATTTGTGGAATTTGAGGAGTTGGGAACCAGCGTCTATGGTTTCAGTTACGGGCAGAAAGAAATCCGTGAAGCACTGTATACCGATGCGTTTCCACAGAAGAAACAGCCGGTTGAGATCCTGATAGCCCATGGCGGGGATGAGAAGCATATCCCGATTCAAAGAAACAATATTATGAACTTGGGGTATGATTATGTAGCACTCGGGCATATACATCGGCCGATGGAGATTGAGAAAAACCATATCTATTATTCGGGGTCTTTGGAACCGACAGACAAGAATGATGTCGGAAAACATGGATATATAATCGGAGAGATTCGAGGAAAATCCGTCAAGACAGAATTCGTTCCGTTTGCGTCCCGGGAGTATGTCCATATGAAAGTGGAAACTACAGAGCAGATGACAGGAAGAGAATTAAGGGAGAAGATTGCACAGATGATCGTCTCCGGAGGAACACAGAATCTGTACAAGATTATACTTGACGGATATCGCAGTCCGGATCAGGTGTATGATGTCTCTGGAATGGATGCATATGGAAATGTACTTGAATTTGTGGACGAGACAAAACCTGCGTATGACTTTGAAATGTTGGCGGAGCAGAACAAAGATAATTTGTTGGGAGTATACATCGAAAGTCTGAAACAAAGTCCGGAAGGAAGTGAGGAAGCTCTGGCGCTTTTTGAGGGCGTGAAAGCGCTTCTGGAGACGAAAAGGGGATAGAAAATGGAGATTAAAGAGCTGGTGCTGGAGAACTTTGGAAAGTTCTCAAATAAAAATATCAGGTTTTCGGATGGAATGAATCTGATCTATGGGGAAAATGGTGCCGGAAAGACGACGGTTCATACATTTTTAAAAGGGATGCTTTTTGGGATGGAACGCGGACGGGGAAGAGCGGCGGCCAACGACACCTTCAGCAGATATGAACCATGGGAGAACCCGAATTATTATGCGGGGGTGATTCGGTTTACCTGTGGCAGACGAAATTTCCGTCTGGAGCGACATTTTGACAAGTACGCGAAGAGTGCACTGCTCTTCTGTGAGGATGACGGGGAACAGCTTTCTTTGGAGCATGGGGATCTGGATGTACTACTTGACGGAATGACTGAGGCGGATTTTGAAAATACCGTGGCGGTGGGGCAGATGCGTGCCGCTACAACAGCGGCGCTTTCGGCAAGGCTTAAAGATTATGCCGCGAATTATTATGCGACCGGCAATGGTGAAATGAATCTATCGGCGGCACTGGAACTTTTAGGCGAGAGAAAAAAAGAGACGGAAAAAGCAATTCGTGAACACGGACGGCAGAAACAGGAAAAACGGGAGAAGATTGAGCTGGAGATTTCTTATGTTTGGCGGGATCTGCACCGGCTGGAGAAGGATCTGCAGCAGGCAGAAGATGCCTGGAACGACAAAATGGAAAGCTGTGGGAAAAGAAGAGAAGAGCTGCGGAAGGCGGCGGAGGAAGAAGCAGGGAAGGGTGTTTTTTCCAACTGGCGTGTTCATCCGGCTGTGCTTTTGGCAATGCTTTTGGCGGTGATCTTATCCTTTATACTCTTTAAACGTCCATGGAATTTCCTGATTACAATTGTGATTGCGCTTGCAGAGGGGATGCATTTGTGGAACCGTATGAAAGACGGACGCAAAAAGAAAGCGGAAGATGAGGAAAAGACGCAGGAGCAGAAGAAAATGGAAGCAGATACCGAAAAGCTCAGGTGGCAGGTGGAGCGGCTTAGGGAGGAGTACCGTGAGAAGAAGGTACAGTATGAGAATCTGTCAGAAGAACTGGATGAGATGGATGAAGTCAGTGACGACATCAAAGAATTGGAAAAACATCGCCGGGCCTATGAGATTGCGGCGGAACGAATGAATCAGCTGTCGAAAGAAATGCAGGGCAGGTTTGGACAGAGACTGAACTGTCGTGTTTCCGAGATCCTGTGTGAGGTGACGGAAGGCGTATATGAAAAGGTCTGGGTGGACGATGCAATGCGTGTACAGCTTCTGGTGGAAGGCAGAATCATCACAATGGATCAGGTTAGTAAGGGAACGCTGGAACAGATTTATTTTGCTCTTCGTATGGCTGCAGCGGAGATTCTCCATGAAGAAGAATTCCCTGTGGTCTTTGATGATGCGTTTGTCTGTTATGATGACCGGCGCCTGAGCGCGGTACTGCGTTGGCTGGAAAGGAATCGGAAGCAGGTACTGATCTTTACATGCCAGAGTAGAGAAGAAGAAGCTTTGAAAAGAAACGGGATTTCGTATCATAAGATATGTTTATAAGGGCTGTATATTGGTATTGAAAAAAGGCTGTGTGAAAACGAGGACAATAGTTTTTCGCACAGCCTTTTGTGATAAGGAATACCTATATTAAAATTTAGAAATCTTCCCCATTCTTGTATTTCTGAACAATGTTCTGAATACGTTCGCTTGGATCAAGAATACTGCTGATAGATCCGTCGTGATTCAGGGTGTCAATTACAAGAGCGATGTATTTGCTCATATCACAGTTGATGTAATATGGACGGCTTAAAAGCTCCGGTGACTGGTAGATCAGGTTAGTTGTCAGAACACCATCGAGCAGACCGTCTTCGTATGCTTTGTCAAATTTACCCATACCGTTTGTAAAGAGACCGAAGGTAGCAGCCGCATAGATTCGTTTTGCTTTTCTTGCCTTGAGCTGTCCGGCTACATCGAGGATGCTGTCGCCGGAAGAAATCATATCATCCAGAATAATGACGTCTTTTCCCTCCACAGAAGAGCCAAGGAATTCATGTGCGACAATCGGATTGCGGCCATCCACAACGCGGGTATAATCACGTCTCTTGTAGAACATACCCATATCAAGACCAAGTACGTTCGCAAGGTAGATTGCACGTTCGGTGGCGCCTTCATCCGGGCTGATCGCCATCATATGTTCACTGTCGATCTGAAGATCCTTTACGTTATCTAATAGACCCTTCACAAACTGATAAGTCGGACGTATCGTCTCGAAACCACTGAGTGGAATTGCGTTTTGTACACGGGGATCGTGTGCATCAAATGTGATGATATTGTCAACGCCCATGCGGACCAGTTCCTGCAGCGCAAGAGCACAGTCCAGTGATTCGCGTCCGCTTCTCTTATGCTGGCGGCTCTCATAGAGGAAAGGCATAATAACATTCAATCTGCGGGCTTTTCCACCTACAGCAGCGATAATACGCTTTAGATTCTGGAAATGATCGTCCGGAGACATATGATTGATATTACCGGTCAAGGAGTAGGTGAGACTATAATTGCAGACATCAACCATCAGATAGAGATCCATTCCCCTTACGGACTCTTCAATGATTCCTTTTGCTTCTCCGGAACCAAAACGTGGAACCTTTGCATCAATGAGATAAGTATCCTTTTCATATCCGTTGAAAACAATATGATCTTTGTTGGCACTTTCGTCCTCTTTGCGCCATCTTACCAGGTAGTCATTTACGCGGGCGCCCATTTCCTGACAGCCGTCAACGGCGATAATGCCGAGTGATCCTACCGGAATATTGTCAAGAATACGTTCTTTGCGGTGTAACATTTAGAGTTCCTCCCTGTTCATTAGTTTTTTTTGAATACGAATGTCATCGCCGGCAAGGCGAAGAATTTTGTAATGATTGCTGATACGGGAAAAAGTCCGTTCCGTATAGTTGGACTTAATCTTTTCAAGGGTGAGGTTCGTGGAAATGATCGTGGAGCGGTTATTCAGAATACGGTCATTCAGACACACGAACAGCTGGGAAACGACGAAATCGGTATTGCGTTCCGTTCCCAGGTCATCAATAATCAGCAGATCGCAAGTTTGAATCTGTTCATATAATAACTGACTGTCGTCAGTTTTATTCAGGGTTTTGTCAAGCAGCGAATCGAAAAGTTCGCTGGCAGTCAGATAAAGAACGGAATGTACGGACTGCATGATTTCTCTGGCAATACAGTGGGAGAGAAACGTCTTTCCGATTCCGGTAGTGCCAAACAGAAGCAGATTTTCATGGGCGGTATCGAAATTGCGGATGAAATTCATACACTCAAAGTAGGCTTTTTCGGCAAGAGCCCGCGAAGTCTGTCCGGACAAACGATCTATATAATTTTTGGAATAATAGTCGAATGAAAAAGTGTCAAAATTCTCATGCTCAAGAATTCCCTTTAGATTCGACTGAGTATAAAACAAATCAATGATTGATTTTAAAAAGCAATGACATTTCTGGTTACCGATATAACCGGTATCTTTGCAGTCGGGGCATTCGTAAGTGGCTTCCAGATAATCTGCCGGAAAACCGTTCTCCACAAGAAGCTGCGTCCTTCTCTGGGAAAGCTCATGAAGTTGTTTCTTCAGCGCAGGCAAAGCACTTTCATCTCCGGAAAGCAGCTTGCGTGCCTGTTGTACGCTGTAATAGGAAATAGAATCATCCAGGGATTTTATTTCCGGAACGGCCTCATATACCCGTTCAAAATGAAGATTCAGGCGGTCTCGGCTGCGTACCTGTTTCTCTTCATAGATACGCATCAGCGTATTATATTGCGAATTGGTTAACGGCACGGTATTCTCCCTTTCTTAGTTGCTTCGCAGTAATTCTTTCGTCAATTCGTCCATATCATAGGAGCGTTCTTCGAAACTGCGGAATTTGGATGGCGCAGACTGCACCGGTGTGCGGCGCGGATTCTTCTTCTGGGCGTTTTTTTCCTGTTCGTAAGCAGAGTCAAGAACACGGACATCGGTGAGAGTATGTACATTTCTGCTGCGCCAGTTCTGAAGGATCTTGTCTGTGTATTCAAAACTGGGCTGATGAATCGCTGCCATGGTACGGTTGCAGGCCTCGAGGATCAGTTCCAGATCGATCCCGTCGGTTGCGGTCCATTTGCGTATGTATTCTAATTCGGAAGCGGCAGGTCCGCGGCCCTTGATTCCAAATGCATTCAGAATGGAGTAGCATGTTTTGTTATAAAGCGCGGATGTATTCTTCGCCTGTTCCACGCTGGTGATGTGCTCGTCCGCCCAGGACAGAGCAACTTTCTGGATATAGTGCATACTCCGATGACCATTTTCGACACAATATTCGATTAAATATTCAATCAGATCAGCAGAAAAGCCGAGTGTGTCATAAAAATAGGTAATTGTGTCCACATCGGTTCGGCTTAAAGTCTTGCCAAGATACTGCTCGGCGACAAAAAGAATCTGCTTTAATTCCTTGCGGTTCACAACAGACTTCGGATTGGAAACGGGCGCCGCCTGTGCGGGTGTACTCTGTGCTTCACGGGGCACCGGTTCCGGTCTGACCGGGGGTGCGGCATTTGGTGCGGAAGGAGATACCAGATCCAGACCAATGATATTCTGATCCGTATCATATTCCAACCTCAGAAGTCCCTGCTTCTCCCAGTACTTCAATGCGCGCAGAACATCTCCCTCTGTGTTCTCAAGATAATCGGCAATCCTGGAAATGCTGAGGGACACGTCCGGATTATTGATATGACGAAGCAGGAGGAGATAGATCTTGACAAATTCGCCGTTCGCTGCCGCCATGTAATTGTCTATAAATTCATTCTCGACCAGAGTCGTATTGCCCTGGAAACGATTACGCAAAACCAATGCACTCATGTTCCTGCTCCTTTAATGTTCGTAAATTTGATGCCATTTAATCATAGCATGAAGTTGCGGCAGGAAAAAGAATTATTTTACGAGAATTTGATGTTTTTTGTTGATAAAACTGTGGGGATAATGGGGATAACTAGGCTTTTAAGAGATCTTCCCCAATATTTACAACGTCTCCCGCGCCCATAGTTATCAACAAGTCCCCTGATTGACAGTGATCCCTGACGTATTTTTCTATCTCATCAAAGCTTGGCAGATAGATGGCGTCACAGCCGTAAGAGGCGGCTGCACGGGCAAGCTGTTCTGAGGAGATGCCCAGGGTATCAGTCTCTCGCGCTGCATAAATATCTGCCAGGATCAGATGGTCTGTGTGTGAAAGTGCCTGTGCAAATTCATCGAACAGTGCTTTCGTTCTGGTGTAGGTGTGGGGCTGGAAGATGCACCACAGTTCTCTGTGCGGGTAGTGGGCAGCACTTTTCAGGGTCGCTTCGATCTCCGTGGGATGATGTGCGTAATCATCGATCACGGTAATACCGTTAAATTCTCCCTTGTATTCAAAACGGCGGTCTGTTCCGTGGAAGGAAAGGAGGCCTTCCTGTATCGTTTCTGCTGATACGCCCAGGAGATCCGCAACAGCAATGGCGGAAAGCGCATTATAAACATTGTGTTCTCCGCCTACAGATAATGTCACATGCCCGGACGGTATCCCGTGCCGGATGAGATCAAAGGATGCATTTCCCTGTTCATCGTATTGAATATCGGAAGCACTGTAATCAAGAGAAGCTTCCCGACCGAATGTCACAACGCGACAGGCAAGTCCGTCTGTAATATAAGAGAGGTTTTCGATGTCGCCGTTGATCACCAGGGTTCCGTCTTCCGGCAGGAGTTCTGCGAAAAGGCGGAACGAGTGGCGGATGTCATCCAGATCCTTGAAGAAATCCAGATGATCGGCATCGATATTCAGGATCACGCTGATCTTTGGGAAGAAATGCAGGAAGCTGTTCGTATACTCGCAGGCTTCTGTGACGAAAAGTCCGGAGCTTCCCACACGGATGTTGCCGTGAATCGCCTTGAGGATTCCGCCCACGGAAATCGTGGGGTCCATGTCTCCGGCGAGAAAAATGTGTGACAGCATGGACGTTGTCGTGGTCTTCCCATGTGTTCCGGAAACGGCGATGGGCGTATCGTAATTGGTCATAAGCTGTCCGAGCAGTTCGGCGCGGGAAAGCATCGGAAGTCCCTGCCGCTTTGCTTCCATGAATTCTTCATTATCCTCGTGAATGGCTGCGGTGTAAACAACGACATTAATGCCGTCGATTATATTGGAAGCCTTCTGGCCGTAAAAAATAACGGCACCTTTATCGGTGAGGTGATCCGTGAGCGAGGACTCTTTGTTGTCAGAACCGGATACCGTAAATCCCTCTTTCATGAGGATTTCCGCCAGTCCGCTCATGCTGATGCCTCCGATTCCGATAAAGTGAACATGGCATGGATGATTAAAATCAATTTTATACATAAATACACTTCCTATTCTCATATAATAATATTAAAGGTTTTTGTAAAATTATTATATCATAATCTACATATGAAAAAACAGGAGATTTCTTTTTGTGATATTTTCATAAAAAGAACGGGACGAACGATTTTTTTTTGTAAAAATTGTTCACTATACGAAGGCGATATGTTATAATGTAAGAACTAGAATTACTGAGAAGGGGTGACGACATGATTAAGAAAGAGATGATAGCGATGTTACTCGCGGGAGGTCAGGGAAGCAGACTCGGAGTACTGACTGCCAAGGTAGCCAAGCCGGCTGTGGCTTTCGGAGGAAAATACCGTATTATCGATTTTCCGCTTAGCAACTGCATCAACTCGGGAATTGACACCGTAGGAGTATTGACTCAATATCAGCCCTTACGACTCAACACACATATAGGAATCGGAATTCCTTGGGACTTGGATCGTAATATTGGAGGGGTATCGATTCTACCACCGTATGAAAAGAGCAGCAACAGTGAATGGTATACGGGAACGGCTAATGCGATATACCAGAATCTGGATTATATGGAGACCTTTAATCCTGATTATGTGCTGATCTTATCCGGTGACCACATTTATAAGATGGACTATGAGGTGATGCTGGATTTCCATAAAGAGAACCATGCGGATGTGACGATCGCGGCAATGCCGGTTCCGCTTGAGGAGGCAAGCCGTTTCGGAATCGTTATTACAGATGATGATAACAGAATCACGGAATTTGAGGAGAAACCGGAACATCCACGGAGTAATCTTGCATCCATGGGTATCTATATTTTCAGTTGGCCGGTATTGAAGGATGCGCTTTTGAAACTCTCCGATCAACCGGGATGCGACTTCGGCAAGCATATCATTCCGTATTGCCATCAGAATGATAAGAGACTGTTCGCATATGAGTATAATGGATATTGGAAGGATGTCGGTACACTCAGTTCCTACTGGGAAGCCAATATGGAGCTGATCGATATCATTCCCGAATTTAATTTATACGAAGAATTCTGGAAGATTTATACAAACAGTGATATTATTCCGCCACAATACATTTCAGATCAGTCTGTCATTGAACGGAGCATCATCGGTGACGGTGCGGAGATTTACGGAGAAGTGCGCAATTGTGTGATCAGTTCCGGTGTCACGATCGGAAAGGGCACGGTGGTGCGTGACTCGATCATTATGAAAGATGTAACGATCGGTGAACACTGCGTGGTGGACAAGGTCATTATTGCGGAGAATGTCACGGTTGGTGATAATGTTACAATGGGAATCGGAAGTGAGGCACCGAACTGCCTCAGACCCGATATTTACAATTCCGGACTTGTGACGATCGGAGAAAACTCGGTCATTCCGTCCGGTGTCCAGATTGGTAAAAACACTGCAATCAGTGGAGTTACGATGAAGGAAGATTATGAAAACGGCGTTCTTGAAAGCGGCGGAGCATTAGTAAAGGCGGGTGACAGATCATGAAAGCGGTAGGACTTATTTTAGCGGGCGGAAACAGCAACAAGATGCGTGAACTTACCCAGAAACGTGCGGTGGCAGCGATGCCGATCGCAGGCAGCTACCGGTGTATTGACTTTGCACTCAGCAGTATGTCGAATTCTCATATACAGAAGGTAGCAGTATTGACACAGTATAATGCCCGTTCACTGAACGAACATCTGAATTCCTCCAAATGGTGGGATTTCGGAAGAAAACAGGGAGGACTCTATGTATTTACGCCGACCATAACGGCGGATAACGGATATTGGTATCGTGGAACGGCGGATGCTATTTACCAGAATCTCGATTTCCTGAAAAGGTGTCATGAGCCGTATGTGATCATTACGTCCGGTGATGCCGTTTATAAACTGGATTATAATAAAGTGCTGGAATATCACATCGCTAAGAAGGCCGATATTACAGTGGTTTGCAAGGATCTGGATCCGGGAGAGGATCCGACACGTTTCGGTACGGTCAAAATGGACGAGACTATGCGGATCCAGGAGTTTGAAGAAAAGCCGATGATCACGAATGCGACGACGATCTCGACCGGAATTTATGTGATCCGCAGAAGGCAGCTCATTGAACTGATTGAACGGAGCGCCGAAGAAGAGAGACATGATTTTGTAACGGATATCCTGATCAGATACAAGAATCTGAAGAAGATATACGGTTATAAAATAAATAGCTACTGGAGCAATATTTCAACAGTAGATGCTTATTATAAGACGAATATGGATTTCCTGAAACCGGAAGTAAGAAATTATTTCTTTAAACAACACCCAGATATTTATTCAAAAGTTACAGATTTGCCGCCGGCAAAGTATAACCCGGGATCCGTTGTGAAGAACAGTCTGATTTCCAGCGGATGTATCATCAACGGTACAGTGGAAAATTCCATTCTGTTTAAGAAAGCATTTGTCGGAAATAATTGTGTGATTAAGAATTCGATCATTCTGAATGATGTTTATCTGGGGGATAATACATACATAGAAAACTGTATCGTAGAAAGTCGCGACACAATTCGGGCAAATACGCGCCACGTTGGAGAAAATGGTGTGAAGGTAGTAGTAGAAAAGAACGAGAGGTATGCATTATAAGGACCAGAGGGTTAGTCGTATGCATTACTGGAGAAAGGGGCTAGAAAAATGCAAATCACAGATGTACGCGTGAGGAAGGTAGCGAAGGAAGGAAAGTTAAAAGCAGTTGTGTCAATTACAATGGATGAAGAGTTTGTTGTTCATGACATCAAAGTAATTGAAGGCGAAAAAGGACTTTTCATCGCAATGCCAAGTAAGAAAGCGATGGATGGAGAATATCGTGATATCGCACATCCGATTAATTCCGGGACGAGAGAGCGTATTCAGAAACTGATTCTTGAAAAATACGAAGAAGTATTACAGGCAGACGATGCAGAAGAATAGAGCAAATTTGTCATTAAGGGGAAAGTGGACAGCGTAAGCTGTCCGCTTTTTGCCATGCATATTCCAAAGAGATTCGGCGGTCCCTTTAAGTTAGAAGCGTTGATAGTTCCAAAAAGGGACAAAATCCTTTTTGGTTAAAAAACGAACTGTAAAAAATGCATAAATAACAAAGCGGAAAAATGTCTATTTGCGACAAAATGCAAAATATTTTCAAAAAAAGAGACTCAAGTCCTATGATATTATCGAGACATATGTCATAATTACTACAAGATTGTCAGTTCCGGGTGTTTCTGATACCGGAATAAAGAAAGACAAAAGGGCAAAAATAACAATGAATAAGAAGGAGGAACTGTTTTTATGAAAAAGAGACTTATTGCAGTGTTACTTGCAGGTATGATGGCATTTTCACTGGCAGCATGCGGCGGCTCATCAGACAGTAGTACAGACGGAGGAAAGAAAGAGGATACTTCCGGTGAAAACATGCAGATTGCCATGATCACCGACTCCGGAGATATTACAGATCAGAGTTTTAATCAGACAACATATGAGAGCTGTAAAGCCTGGAGCGAAAAGAACGATGTGGAATTCAATTACTACAAACCGGAGAGCGATTCGGATGAAGCGCGAAACGCAAGTGTAGATCAGGCAGTGGCTGATGGCGCAAATGTCGTTGTTATGCCGGGATATATGTTCGCAGGAACGGTAGTTGCTCAGTCTGAAAACTATCCGGATGTAAAATTTGTTGCATTGGATGTTGGAGCAGGAGATATCTGTGAGAAGGGCGTTGGAGAAGGATACACTTACAATCCGGACGACTACAACGTAGCAGATTACTATAACACAGATAATGTTTACTGCTGTACCTATCAGGAGGAACTTTCCGGATATATGGCAGGATACGCAGCTGTTAAATTAGGTTATAAGCACCTTGGTTTCCTCGGCGGTATGGCAGTGCCGGCGGTTACACGTTTCGGATACGGATATGTGCAGGGAGCTAACGCTGCGGCAGAAGAACTTGGAATCGCAGATCAGATTGAAATCGAGTATGTATGCGGTGGACAGTTCTATGGCGATGCTGATATCACAGCTTACATGGATACCTGGTATGGATCAAAGAATGTGGAAATCGTATTTGCCTGCGGCGGCGGTATCTGGACATCCGCAGTCGAAGCAGCAGTGAAGACCGGAGGTAAAGTGATTGGTGTTGACTCTGATCAGGCTCCTACGATTGATGCATACGGCGAAGGAATCACAGTTACTTCTGCTATGAAGGGACTTGCTGCAACGGTTAATACGGTTCTTACAGATATTAAGGGTGGCAAATGGAGTGACTACGCAGGCAAGATCGATAATCTTGGTCTGGTTTCCGAAAATCCGGAAGAAAACTATGTTCAGCTTCCGCTTGAAAGCACACAGTGGGGCGACGGATTTACAGAGGATGATTATCGCACACTCGTGAAGTCAATGTACTCTGGAGAAATTACCGTATCCAATGATATTACGGCAATGCCGGCAACGACAATCAAAGTTAATGACTACGGCAGCATTAAATAAATGTAACTGAAACTGCAAGGGGAGTGGGCGGTGGTCCGCTCCCTTTTAAAATAGGGAAAGGATAATCGATGACAGGAGGTGTGTAAAGGATGGGAGAGTATGCAATTGAGATGCTGAATATTACGAAGCGTTTTCCGGGAATCATTGCAAACGATAATATTACTTTACAGTTGAAAAAAGGTGAGATTCATGCTTTGTTGGGAGAAAATGGTGCAGGAAAGTCCACATTAATGAGCGTGCTCTTTGGTCTTTATCAGCCGGAGGAGGGCGAGATTCACAAAGACGGGAAGAAAGTTACCATTAACGATCCGAATGATGCTAATGATCTGGGAATCGGAATGGTGCATCAGCATTTTAAACTGGTTGAGTGTTTCAGCGTTCTGGATAATATCATTCTGGGGGTGGAGACCACCAAGGGAGGTTTCCTTCAGAAAGCCGAGGCAAGAAAGAAGGTTATGGAACTGTCGGAGCGGTATGGACTTTCAGTGGATCCGGATGCACTGGTCGAGGATATTACCGTTGGTATGCAGCAGCGAACAGAGATTCTGAAAATGCTGTATCGTGACAATGAGATCCTGATCTTCGACGAGCCGACTGCTGTGCTGACACCGCAGGAGATCCAGGAGCTGATGACGATCATGAAAAATCTGGCTGCAGAAGGAAAGAGTATTCTTTTCATTACTCATAAGCTTGCCGAGATTATGCAGGTGGCAGACCGCTGCAGTGTACTGAGAAAAGGAAAATATATTGGTACGGTAGATATCAAAGACACGACACCGGAGAAGCTTTCTGCGATGATGGTAGGCCGGGATGTTAATTTTGTAGTAGAAAAGAAGCCGGCTGAACCGAAGGAAGTATTACTTGATATTCAGGGAATGACGGTGGCATCAAAGCGGCATAAGAATAATGCAGTCAATCAGGTATCTTTGCAGGTTCGAAGAGGTGAGATCGTCTGCATTGCAGGAATCGATGGAAACGGTCAGACTGAATTTGTCTATGGGCTTACCGGACTCGAACCGGTGACCGGCGGTACGATCACCCTGAACGGGGTGGATATCACTCATATGCCGATTCGGAAACGTCTGACTTCCGGTATGAGCCATATCCCGGAAGACCGTCATAAACATGGGCTGGTTCTGGATTATTCTCTGGAGTACAACCTGATTCTTCAGAGATATTTCGAACCACAGTTCACGAGCAAATTTGGATTTTTGAAACGGAAAGAAATAAGAGAGTATGCAGAGCATCTGATCGAACAGTACGACATCCGTTCCGGTCAGGGACCGGTCACGAAAGCCAGATCCATGTCCGGCGGCAATCAGCAGAAGGCGATCATAGCCCGGGAGATCGATAAGAATCCGGAACTTCTGGTAGCGGTACAGCCAACCCGCGGACTGGATGTAGGAGCGATTGAGAATGTGCATAAAGAACTGGTGGCACAAAGAGATGCCGGGAAAGGCGTTCTGCTCATAAGCCTGGAACTGGATGAGGTTATGAATGTTTCGGACAGAATTCTGGTTATGTACGAAGGGGAAATCGTAGGGGAATTCGATCCGAAACATGTTACGGTGGAAGAACTGGGACTCTATATGGCCGGTTCTAAGAGAAAGGAGGCATAATCAATGGATAAGAAACCGAAAAAGAAGCAAAGTATTTTAAGGAACAACGGTTTTCAGACAATTCTGGCGTCATTGCTCTGTATTATCATTGGTCTCCTGATCGGCTATATTGTACTTCTGATCATCAACCCGAAAGGGGCAGGAAAAGCAATTGTTGCTATTTTGAAGAACTTTTTATATTATCCGAGTGCGGTGGCGGCAAAAAAATATCTGGGAACGACACTGGTAAAGGCTTCAGCACTTTTAATGTGTGCATTATCGGTACTTTTTGCATATAAAGTGGGATTATTTAATATCGGTGCGGCCGGTCAGTATGTAGTTGGTGCCGGCGCCTGTCTCTATTTCGGATCGAAATTCGATATGCCATGGTATATATGCCTGCTTGCGGCCATGCTTGCGGCGGCAATTGTCGGGGGGATTTCCGGTGCGTTGAAAGCATATTTTAATGTAAATGAAGTTATTTCCTGTATCATGCTGAACTGGATCTCGCTTTACTGTGTGAATATGCTTTTGACTGGTGTAAAAGAGCAGTCCACGCCGTATACGCGGCCGCTTTCCAGTGTGAATAAGGATGCGCTGCTTCCGACGATGGGACTGGATAAATTGTTTTCCAACAATCAGTTCGTGACGATCGGAATCGTGTTTTCGGTGCTCATCGCAATCGTAGTGTGGATCGTTATGGAGAAGACGAAATTCGGATATGAGCTTAAAGCTACCGGTCTGAACAAGCAGGCTGCGAAATACTGCGGTATGCATGAGAAGAGCAATACGATCCTGACGATGATGATCGCAGGAGGACTTGCGGGGCTCGGAGCGGGGATCTTCTATCTGAGTGGGATCGAGCAGTGGATGGTACAGCAGACCAGTGTTCCGGCTATGGGATTTAACGGAATAGCGGCTGCGTTCCTCGGCGGACTGAATCCGATCGGAACGATATTCTCATCTTATTTTATCCAGCATATTACCAGCGGTGGAACCTATGTGGATAAGACGATGTACTGTTCGCAGATTTCGGATCTGATTTCGGCATTCATCATTTACATGTGCGGCTTTGTGCTTTTCTTCAAAATCTGGCTTAACAGATATCTGGACAAGCGGGATGAAAAGCGCGCCGCAAAAGAACAGGAAGGAGGCGAAGCATAATGTTGTTATTGATTCAGTATACATTAATATTTGCTTCTGTTCTGGTGCTGGTGGCACTTGGAGGTTGTTTCTCCGAACATAGTGGTGTTATCAATATCGGTCTGGAAGGCATCATGGTTATGGGAGCACTTGGCGGGGCGCTCATGATGAAATTCCTTCCGTCAGGGACAGCAGCTCCGGCTGTGATTCTGCTTGTAATCCTGGCCAGTGTGGTGATCGGAATGATTTTCTCTCTGCTTCTTGGCGTTGCGGCGATCCGGTTTAAGGCAGACCAGACGCTGGTTGGAACTGCGCTGAACCTTCTGGGACCGGCGGTTGCGGTTGTACTTGTAAGAGCAATCAATACGGCGGAAAATGCAGATAATGTATCTTCAACGGTTGCCTATGGACATGCGAAGAAAGCGTTTATTGTAAATATCGGGAAATTTGAATTTAACTGGTTTATGCTGATCGCACTGCTGGTGCTGATCGCGGCATATGTGGTTCTCTATAAGACAAAATTCGGTCTTAGACTCTGCGCATGTGGCGAACATCCACAGGCAGCGGATTCGGTGGGAATCAATGTATATAAAATGCGGTATGCGGGCGTTCTGATCTCCGGTGCTCTTGGCGGACTTGGCGGTCTGGTGTACATCACCGCAGGTGTCAGTGAATGGAAATTTGAAAATGGTGTTGCGGGCTTCGGATTCCTGGCTCTGGCAGTTATGATCTTCGGACAGTGGAAACCGGTCAATATCGGACTTGCAGCGCTCTTGTTCGGATTGTTCCGTGCGCTTTCCAATGTTTATACAGGATTTGATCTTCTGGTAGCGCTGAAGCTGCCGAGCACGGTGTATAACATGCTTCCATATATTATATCTCTGGTTGTGCTGGTATTTGTTTCGAAGAAATCCAGGGCACCGAAAGCGGAAGGAATCCCGTACGACAAAGGTGCACGTTAGAAAGGAGAGCTTGATTTACATGAAGAATTATTCAGAAGATGCGAGCAGACAATATCATATACAGGTGGCGCAGGGAGAAGTCGGCCGATATGTGATCATGCCGGGAGATCCGAAACGGTGCGTGAAGATCGCACAGTATTTTGAGGATCCGGTTTTGATCGCCGATAACCGGGAATTTGTGACCTATACCGGTACACTGGACGGCGTGAAAGTGAGTGTGACTTCGACTGGAATCGGCGGGCCTTCTGCATCCATTGCCATGGAGGAACTGTACCGCTGCGGAGCAGATACCTTTATCCGGATCGGAACCTGCGGCGGTATGCAGACCGACGTGAAAAGCGGGGATATCGTGGTTGCAACCGGGGCGATACGCATGGAAGGCACCAGCAAAGAATATGCGCCTATCGAATTTCCGGCAGTACCGGATCTGCATGTGACCAACGCGCTCGTGGAGGCGGCAAAGAAAAAAGGTTTTCCGTTCCATGTAGGTGTGGTACAGTGCAAGGATGCTTTTTACGGACAGCATGAGCCGGAGGTGAAGCCGGTCAGCTATGAACTCCTGAACAAATGGGAAGCATGGAAACGTCTGGGATGTCTGGCATCCGAGATGGAATCGGCTGCGATGTTTGTCGTGGCGAGCAGCCTGCATGTTCGGGCAGGCTCCTGCTTCCTTGTAGTGGCAAATCAGGAACGGGAAAAGCTTGGATTGGAGAATCCGGTCGTGCACGATACCGATATGGCGATTCGGGTGGCAGTGGAGGCAATCCGCAGCCTGATCCGGGAAGATGGAAGAATAACAGAATAACAGGAGAAACAGGATATGGATGTAAAGGAAATTTTAAAACATGTAGATCATACTCTGCTGCTTCAGCAGGCTACATGGGAGGAGATCAGGCAGATCTGCGACGATGCTGTAAAATATGGAACAGCATCGGTATGTATCCCACCAAGCTATGTTAAGCAGGCGAGTGAATATGTTAAAGGGAAGATGGCGGTCTGCACCGTCATCGGATTCCCGAATGGATATATGACGACGAAGACGAAGGAATTCGAGACAAAGGACGCGATTGCGAACGGCGCATCGGAGATCGATATGGTGATCAACATCGGGTGGCTGAAGGATCAGAAGTACGATCTTATCGAAGAAGAAATCCGTACGCTGAAAGCAGCCTGCGGTGAGAAGATTCTGAAGGTCATTATCGAGACCTGCCTTCTGACGGATGAAGAAAAAATAAAAATGTGCGAGATCGTGACAAAAGCCGGGGCAGACTATATTAAGACATCCACCGGATTTTCGAAGGCAGGAGCAACCTTTGAAGATATTCAGCTTTTCTCAGAACATATCGGTCCGAATGTGAAGATGAAGGCAGCAGGGGGAATTTCCTCTCTGGATGATGCACAGAAGTTTCTGGCGCTGGGAGCAGACCGGCTTGGAACAAGCCGGATCGTTAAGATCGTGAAGAACGAGGAGGCATCCGGATATTAAGAGATGGAGGTGTTCGCAGATGGACAAAAAACTGGCAGAAGAGATGATTGAACTGGCAATCGGTCAGCTTCAATATTCTTATACACCGTATTCCGGCTTCAAAGTCGGAGCGGCGCTGCTTACGAAGGATGGAAAGTTTTATACAGGATGCAATATCGAAAATGCAGCTTTCACTCCGACAAATTGTGCAGAGCGGACAGCATTTTTTAAGGCGGTAAGTGAAGGCGAGCGGGAGTTTCGGGCAATCTGTATTGTGGGAGGAAAAGATGGAGTCCTGACAGAATACGCGGCTCCCTGCGGCGTCTGCCGTCAGGTCATGATGGAATTCTGTGACCCGGAAACCTTTCAGATCATTCTGGCGACCGGTAAAGAGCAGTATGAAATATTTACACTGAAAGAACTGCTCCCGCAGGGATTTGGCCCGACGAATCTGGCGTAAGACAGGATGGATAGAAACGTACCGCAGAGCAATTGGATCGAGAAAGATTAGGAGTGTAAAAGATGACAATCGATGAATTAAAGAAACTGCCTAAAATAGAGCTTCATTGCCATCTGGACGGATCGCTGAGTCGGGAATTTATCGGAACGCGGCTTGGCAGAGCGGTTTCCGTACGGGAACTCAGTGTGGAGGAAGACTGCCGCAGCCTGGCAGAATACCTGGAGAAGTTCGACCTGCCCTGTTCCTGCCTGAAAGATGAAGATGGCCTCGAAGGAGCGGGATACGATGTGCTTCGCACGATGAGCCGGGAGAATGTCTGCTATGCAGAGATACGTTTTGCCCCGCTTTTATCTGTAACAGAAGAAATGGGAACCGGTCAGGTGATTTCTGCATTGCTGAAAGGTCTGGAAAAAGGCAAAAAAGATTTTGGAGTAGAGTATAATGTGATTACCTGTGCCATGAGGCATCACAGTGAAGAGGAAAATTATCAGATGATTCGGACGGCCCGGGAATTTCTGGGCAAGGGTGTCTGTGCTGCAGATCTGGCCGGCGCGGAAGCTGTTTACCCGATGAGTGACTTTATGAGTCTGTTTAAACGGGTTAAAGAGCTGGGAATGCCGTTCACGCTGCATGCCGGTGAATGCGGAAACGCCCAGAATATAGAAGACTCTGTGCTTGCGGGAGCCGGAAGAATCGGCCACGGAATCGCCATGCGCGGAAAACCGGACATCCAGAAGCTGGTACGTAAGGCCGGTGTGGGAATTGAAATGTGCCCGATCAGTAATTTGCAGACAAAAGCGGTTCCGGGTACCGAGGCGTATCCGCTGAGAGAATTTCTGGATGCAGGATTAATGGTCACAATCAATACGGATAACCGGACCGTGAGCAGAACGTCTCTGACGAAGGAACTGGATTTTATTCAAAGAACCTATGGAATTACAGATGAAGAGATCTTACATATGATGAAAAATGCGGCAAAGACAGCGTTTGTGGATGAAGAAATGAAGAAACGACTGCTTGAAAAATTGGACAGAAGGTAAGGAAACATAGATTGAGGTGAGCGTGAAATGAATGAATATAAGAGAATTTTTGTGATCGTTCTGGATTCGCTTGGAATTGGTGCCATGCCGGACTCTCCCAGGTTTGGGGATGAGGGAGTCGATACATTCGGACATATCCTGGAGAAAATGAAAACACTGGACATTCCGAATCTGAGAAAGCTTGGCATGCTGAATCTCCATACTGCCGGAGCGATGGAACCTGTTCCGGACCCGTCCGGGCGGTACCTGCGTCTCGGGGAGGCAAGTAACGGAAAGGATACCATGACCGGTCATTGGGAGATGATGGGGATTAAAACAGAAAAACCGTTCAAGACATTTACGGATACAGGATTTCCGCCGGAACTGATCGAAGAACTCGAAAAACGCTGCGGTAAGAGGGTGATCGGCAATAAGAGCGCCAGCGGAACAAAGATTATTGAAGAGCTTGGTGAGGAAGAAATCAACACCGGAGCGATGATCGTCTATACTTCTGCGGACTCTGTGCTGCAGATCTGCGGAAATGAGGAAACCTTTGATCTGGAAAATCTATACCGTTGCTGTGAGATCGCAAGAGAAATTACGATGAAGGATGAATGGCGTGTGGGCCGTGTCATTGCAAGACCGTATGTAGGTAAAAAGAAAGGTGAGTTTAAACGGACCAGCAACCGGCATGATTATGCGCTGAAGCCCACTGGTGCGACTGCGTTGAATGCTCTGAAGGATGCGGGCCTGGATGTCATCGGAGTGGGTAAGATCCACGACATTTTCTGCGGTGAGGGCATCACGGAAACCCATCATTCCAACAGCTCCGTGCATGGCATGGAGCAGACGATCGAACTGTGTAAAAAGGATTTCCGAGGCTTGTGTTTTGTCAACCTGGTTGATTTTGACGCACTTTGGGGACACCGAAGAGATGTAGAAGGATATGCAAAAGAGATCGAGAAATTCGACAAGAATCTGGGTATCCTTCTGGATGAACTAAGAGAGGATGACCTGCTGATGCTGACGGCAGATCACGGAAATGATCCGACTTACACCGGTACGGATCACACCAGGGAATATGTACCGCTTATCGCCTATTCCAGAAAGATGGAAGGCGGCGGTGCGCTGGAGAACGAGGATACCTTTGCGGTTATTGGGGCTTCGGTGGCAGAAAATTTCGGCGTAAACATGCCGGAAGGAACAATCGGACATTCCATTTTGAAAAAACTGGTCTAAAAATGGCCGTGTCAAAAGAAAGGAGGAAGATGCGTGAAACATAATTATTTGTATGATGCACTTCCGTTCCTGAAGGATGTAGAAAAAGAGCGGCAGGAACAATTTAAAGAATATTTTAAAAGTGCTCCGTTGTGGCTTATGGAGAACTTTCAGATAGAAGAACTGAAAAAAGGAACCATTTTTGTAAGAGAAGGGGAACCGGCAGATATGATATTTTTTATAGGAAGCGGCATTATCGAAGCAATTGATTATCGGGTATACGGGACGCCATACGATTTTATGCAGTTTAACCGGGTCTATGCGTTCGGAGGAATGGAATTTCTGATGGATCTGGACAAATACATGACCACGCTGCGTACTGTGACTGACTGTGTGGTGGTAAAGCTCCCGAGAAATAAATTTGAAAAATGGATGTATTCGGATATTCAGTCACTGAAGCATGAGGCAAAACTGGTCGGAGAATATCTTCTCAAAGAGGGGCGGAACAGCCGTCTGTACCTTTTCATGCAGGGATCTGACAGGCTGGCGCTGCTTTTTGTTGAGCGCTATGAGAGATACAGTAAGAATGGAATTCTTCATGTCAAGGGAAATCGGCAGAATCTGGCGGATGAGACGGGACTTTGCGTAAAGAGTGTGAGTAGGGGTGTGAAGAAATTTCAGGAAGAAGGGCTGATCACGAAGGAGGGTAATCAGATCCTGATCAGCAAAGAACAGTATGAAGGATTAAAGAAAATCGTTTCAGAGAAAATTGATTTAGGAGAAGGAGGCTTGCGATGAATGACATTTACAAAAAACTGGAAATGTGCTTAAAAAGTGTAAGAACAAAAACGGATTTTCAGCCGGAGGTGGCGCTGATCCTCGGCTCGGGGCTTGGCGATTACGCAGATGGAATTCAGATAGAACAAACCGTAGATTATACAGAGATTGAAAGGTTTCCGGTATCAACGGTGGCGGGGCATAAAGGAAGATTTGTGTTCGGATATGTGGGTGAGGTTCCGGTCGTTGTCATGCAGGGACGCGTCCATTATTATGAAGGATATCCGATGTCTGATGTGGTGCTTCCGACCCGATTGATGGGGATGATGGGAGCGAAGAAGTTGATTCTTACCAATGCGGCAGGTGGAGTGAACTTTGACTATAAGCCGGGAGATTTCATGATGATCACCGATCATATTACGACAGCGGTTCCGAGTCCGCTGATCGGACCGAATATTGATGAACTTGGAGCGCGATTCCCGGATATGAGTGAGGTATACAGCCTGCGAATCCGTGAAATCATCAGGGAAGAGGCGGAGAAACTTGGAATTTCGCTTCGGGAAGGCGTTTATGCACAGCTCACCGGGCCGGCCTATGAGACACCGGCAGAGATTCGGATGTGCAGGAGCTGGGGAGCAGATGCCGTGGGAATGAGTACGGCATGCGAGGCAATGGCTGCCCGTCATATGGGAATGGAAGTGTGCGGTATCTCTTGTATCACGAATTTAGCAGCAGGTATGTCAACGAAACAGCTTGATCACAAAGAGGTTCAGGAGACGGCGGACCGCGTGGCTGCGCAGTTTAAAGCATTGATTACTGCGATTGTGAGCAACATCTGACTTAAGATGTGCAAATAGTTTTTAATGAATACTGCGCAACATTGGAAGGATCTGTATTTGAGAATTTGACTCCGATCGTATCAATGGATGATGCTCCGGTAGATAACCTTAGTACAATTGATGTACTTCGTGAACGCCGTGATACAATAGGTCTTAAGATGGAACTGGATACTACGATTCATTCAATGACCATAGAAAACAAGATTCAGCAGATTGAAGAAACAGTTAAAGAATATAAAGGAAAGACTGTAACCTCTGCAGATAAGGAAGCTATCGTACGTCTGGCAACTGAAATTGATGCATTAATTGCGTCAGGAAGTCTGTCAGAAGAAGAAATGGATACATTACGCTCTGTAAAATCAGATGTATCAGAAATGCTGGCTAAAATTGTTGAGGAAAAAAACAATTCCGACAATAAAGATAATGCTGGTAATAATAATACTGGTAACCAGGGTGATGCAAAACCGTCTGATAAGATAAACGGAAAGGGCAATGGCTCTGTAAAGACAGGAGACACGAATGCAGTTATGCCGTGGATGATTCTGTTGTTTGTAAGTGGTGCCGGAATTATAGGTGCGGCAGAAGTATCCAGAAAAAAACAGAATAAATAAAAGAGGAGGAGTCCTGTGAAATGCCTGATCGTTGAGAAGGGAGGCATTTTGCAGGACTCTGGTTGTGTATTCAAATATGACTTATCTACTTAATTTTTTTAATACGGCTGTTGTATAGATAGCGGCTCCGATCGGAAGAACATCTTCATTAAAGCGGATCTTCGGATTATGCTGAGGCAGTCTTTCGTCCGGATTTTCCACACCGGCTCCCACCATATAGAAGGTTGCCGGTACCAGTTCGGAGATACAAGCGAAATCTTCCGATCCCATTGCGTGGAATTCATCTACGATAAGAGAATCATCGACTTCATGGATCACGTCCCGGCTCCATGCATTTTCCTGTTCGTCACATACAAGAGGCGGTACATCACTGAGGACTTCAATCTCAGCCTTGGTGCGATATGCCTCGGCGATATTCTGCGTGATGGTATGAATCCTCTGGATCATTCTCTCACGAAGTACCGGATCGAATACGCGGAGTGTGCCTTCCAGTTCTGCTGTTTCCGGGATAATGTTGGCGGCGCTTCCGGCGTGGAATTTGCCAATGGTAAGAGCGACCTCATCAAATCCGGAAACTTCTCTGGACATCAGTTCCTGCAGGCCCAGATGGATATGGATTGCCGTGTTGATCGGATCGACACCGTGCTCCGGTGAGGAGCCGTGTACGCCCTGCCCGGTCAGTTTGATCCGGAAACCGTAAACACCGGCGGCAGGAACCTTGTGGCCGCCAAGTGTTCCCAGAGGTTTCTGAGAAAATACATGAAGAGCCAGCGCGGAATCAACATGTGGGTTCTCCATGACACCGCCTGCAATGGCTGCCTTTGCTCCGGCAAAGATTTCTTCTGCTGACTGGAACAGAAGCTTTGCAACACCGTTTAATTCAGATTCATGTGCCTTGATCAGTTTTGCGGCACCAAGCATCATTGCCGTGTGCATATCATGTCCGCAGGCGTGCATGCATCCGTTTGTAGAAGCGAATGATTCGCAGGATTTTTCTTCTATGGGAAGGGCATCCATATCGCCGCGGATCATATAGCATGCGTCTCCGTGCCCAATCGTGGCAACAATATTGGAACTTTCTTCATAGACCGTATATTCAATTCCCATTTCATCCAGTTTCTTTGTGACAAAATTTACCGTTTTCGGAAGAGTAAGACCAAGTTCCGGAATTTGATGAAGTTCGCGTCTCCATGCAATCATCTCGTCTTTGATCTTTTCTGCTTCCAGCATAATCTGATTTTTCATATAGACCTCCTTTTTCTGCTCAGAGCCAGCCTCGAAGATACTGCCTGGGTCTGAACAGCTATCGTGTTCTTTATAATAGAATACCTTTTTATTTATCAAAGTGTAAGAAATATATTTTCTAAAATGGTATAAATATTTTTTAATGTACAATCTTTCACAGTATTCGGAATAAAAAGTGAAAAAATTTTCATCGTTAGAGGAAAGTGAAGGAAAAGTGAAATTTTCTTTATTTTTATCGGGAAATAAAAACATTATGATTATCAATAGAACTTATAGATAAAAGTTATTAGAAGGAGGAGACAAAAATGGATGTAATGCAGATTGCAAATGGAATCCCAATGTGGATAGCCTGTGGTATTCCGGTAGTACTCGTAGTGATTCAGGCTGTTCTTTTTGCGAGAGGGGCGTACGGTGCAGGAAAGAAGATGGGACTTGGTGAGGACAAGATGAAGAAGGCAATGAAGAGCAGTGCCATCACATCAATTGGTCCATCCATCGTGGTACTCAGCGGAATGCTTTCATTATTAGTAACGGTAGGAGGACCGGTAGGCTGGATGCGCCTTGCTATGATTGGTTCTGTTATGTTTGAATCTATCGCAGCGGGCCTTGGTACTTCTGCAGTTGGAGTAACACTTGGTACCGACCCGATGACGGAGGAAGCTCTTGCCATGGCAGTATGGATAATGGTTCTCTGCTCTGTCGGCTGGGTAATTTTCTCAACTTTCTCAGCAAACAAGATGGATAAGATTGAGCACAAGCTTTCCAAAGGTAACTCAGGTACACTTTCAACCATCGCAAACTGCGCGATTATCGGTGTGTTTGCAGCCATGGTTGCAAGCCATATTTCCAAACCGTTCTATTCAATGGTATTAAAAGCAGAAGAAGCAGCAATGTCCTCTGCATGGCATAATATGCTGGCATGTATTCTCGGAGCAGTTATCATGTTTGTACTGAATACCGTTGCCAATAAGAAAAATATCGGATGGCTGAAAGAATGGGCCCTGACAATTACGATTCTGGGTGCAATGATCATCACTGCACTGGTTTAAGGAGGAAGATAAGATGAGCAATAATTTCTATAAAGACGAATATATGCCTAAGGTAAATAAAATAGGTAAGCTTACCGGCGTGCTGGGAGTTATATTAGCTTTTTCACCGGCAATCGCACTTGCAGTTGTTTACGGAATCCTTCCAAAACCGGCAGCGCTCCTGACCGCATTTATCAGCGGTGTCAGCGCATTTGGAGTTCTGTGGTTTGTAGAGCCGATTTCTTATTATCCGGTACTTGGAACCGCAGGAACCTACATGGCATTCCTTTCCGGTAATATTTCAAACATGCGTGTACCGTGTGCAAGTATGGCACAGGTGGCAGCGGATGTTGAACCGGGTACCGAGCAGGGATCTATTATTGCAACTTTAGGTATGGCTGTTTCTATTATTATTAATGTATCTGTTCTTACAATCGGAGCCATTCTTGGAACAAGCGTATTGTCTATGCTTCCTGCTACTGTTAAGACGGCACTTAATTATCTGCTTCCGGCACTTTTTGGTGCACTTATGGTTCAGTTTGGTATAAAGATGGTGAAACATAGCCTGATTATGCTTGTCATCGCATTTGCACTTTACTTTGCAATTGGTATCGGTCTTTTCAACTGGCTTCCGGGCGCTTCTAACTGGCTTGGAACTCTGGGCTGTGTATTTATCAGTATTGCAGTTGGATTTGCTACCATGTCAAATAATACAAAGAAGAAAGCGTAAGATTTTAGAATTGTATTGGAGAGGGTGAAATGAAAATGGAAAAGAAAGATCTTCATCTTGAGGTGAAGAAAATGGAGTCTCTTCTTCAGACCTCCTGCAGAACAATCTGGGAAAATCCGGAAGTGGGTGGCAATGAGAAAGCTTCGGCAGATTATTTCCGCAGGCTTTTGGATGCAGAAGGATTTCATATTATAAATGAAGAGCATCTGGAGCATGCATTTTGTGCAGAGTACGGCTCCGGAAAACCGGTGATTGCAATTTTAGGGGAATATGATGCGCTTCCCGGACTTTCACAGAAAGTGACGGACAAAAAGGAACCGGTTAAAGCGGGTGCACCGGGACACGGATGTGGGCATAACCTGCTCGGTTCCGCGGCAGCAGTCGGTGCGATCGCAGTAAAACGTTATCTGGAAGCGGAAGGAATAAGTGGAACGGTACGTTTTTACGGATGTCCGGAAGAAGAACTTCTCTGTGGAAAAGTGAAAATGGCATATTATCATATGTTTGACGGATGTGATTTTGCGATCAGCTGGCATCCGATGAGTGCGAACATGGTCTATGACAATGGATATCTGGCAAGTGCATCTGCACATTTTGAATTTAAAGGCAGAAGTTCTCATGCGGCATTTGCACCGGAGCTTGGAAGAAGTGCGCTGGATGCAGTGGAACTTATGAATGTAGGTGTGAACTATTTAAGAGAGCATGTGACATCCAAAGCACGAATTCATTACACCACAGACAGCGGTGGATTTGCTCCGAATATCGTTCCGCCGAGAGCGGGTTCATGGTACTTCGTGAGAGCACCGTACATTTCCGACGTAAAAGAGATTCTTGCAAGAGTTGGAAAAGTGGCGGAAGGCGCAGCACTTATGACAGAAACCCAGGTGGAAATGAAAGTGGATTATGGATGCTGTGAAATGCAGGAAAATCATGCGTTTGGAGATCTGGCTTATGAAAATCTGAAAGAGGCAGAACTGCCTGTATTTGACGAAGAAGAAATGGCATTCGCCAATCGACTCCTTGAATCCGTTTCCGACGCAGACAAAGAGAAAGCGCAGAAGTTGTATGAGACAGAAGGAAAGCCGATGGTGTGGAAATTGAATTCGCGCAATCTGTATGAGATCAATCCGCTTACTGCATCTTCCGACAGCGGAGATGTCAGTCATATGATGCCGATGTGTGCGATATCGACATCCTGTTGGCCGGCGGGTGTGGCTCCGCATACCTGGCAGTCGGCAGCTGCAGCCGGTAGTTCCCTTGGAGAGAAAGGAGCGCTGTGTGCTGCGCAGGTTATTGCCGGAATTGCATATGATCTCTATAATAAGCCGGAAGTTCGGGAAGATATCTTGAAAGAGTTTGAAGAAAAGAAGGATGAATATACTCCGATGTATGAAGGCTAGTCCGGAGAAATCATGAATCATAAATAAGTGTAACAATCGTATTCTTGACATCAAGTCAAGGCGAATGTTACACTTGTTTTAAATTTGGATACAATTGGATTGGCTTGTTTTACAAAAGGTGGAAAGAAATATGGGAATAGCATTGTATCAACTGTTGGCCTTGGATTTTTTTAAAGATTTTCATGTGGTGGCCGGAAAGAATGGATTGTCTAAAGAAGTGCAGGGAATCGCAGTTATGGATTCTCCGGATGCCTTTCGATGGGCTAAGGGAAAAGAACTTTCGATGACGTCGGGATATGCGCTTTCGAAGGAGCCTCACTGTTTGGATGACGGATTTAAGAACGGGATCATGCAGCGTACAGCCGGACTTATGATTAAGAGGGCGCGATACATGGATGAGATTCCGGAGCATGTGATCGAATTGTTTGAGAAACACGATGTACCGCTCATCAGCATGCCATTTGAAATTGCGTTCATGGATGTCATTAATCAGATTAATGTGACTGTGATGAACCAGGCATTTCGAAGATTCCGAATTCAGAATGACAGTGTGTTTCAGCTGTCTAATCTGGATTTTAAAGAAAGGAAAATCAAAAAAATTCTTCAGGCTGTAGAGTTGGAGATGCATTTCCCGGCTTTTCTCTATGATATCAGCGAAGAAAAGGCGTATTACAGTTCTGCAAACTTCAGAAGAATATCGGATGATTCCCATTTGAAGGATGAGGATTACTGGAATCCTTCCATGGAACACACAAGACATATTCTCTGTGAACATATTAATATGATGAGATACCGTTTGATCGATCCGCAAAGCCCGGATGGTCCAAGGATCAGCTGGATTCTGATTCCCATTGTCATGAATGAAGTGGTGCAGGCTTACTTTGTTGTCATGGAGTCAAAAGAATTTATAGATTATTGCGATGAGTATTCGATTCGGATTGCGTTCCTGGAACTTCAATCGGTGTACGAACAGATCATGGTTGCACAAAGTGTCGGAAATATCGGATTTGAGAACTTTATTTTGTATGCTCTGAATTATGATGAGAAAGACAAGGACCGGTTGATCTATCAGGCAAGCCAGCATGGCATTCCCATGTCGAAGAAATATATCTGTATGATGTTTGCCCAGACGAAAGATGCAGCTGTTAATGCCAGAGACGAACGTAAGAATTTTGTGAGAGCTTTTCAGGACAGCTCGGTATCTAAATTTGGGAGATTTGCGTTTTTGGATGAGAACAATGGAATGATTCTCTGGGATACACAGGAAAAAGATATGTGCAGTCTGAAATATTTGGAGAATGTCTTGGAAGAGTTCCGGCTTAAGGTCAGAGAAAAATGCAGCAATATGGAGCTGGAATTTGCGATATGCCGTGATTCTGTGGATCTGCTGTCGCTGAAGAAGAGTGTGCAGAAATGCCAGAAAGTGATGACGATGGGCAGGAAGCTGTTCGCAGAAAAACAGATCTGGGATTATGAGATGCTGGGGCCATATGCATGGATCGATATTGAAGAAGAGGAACTGGAGGAAATGCTGAGCCAGTACCGGATCCTTATGGAAGATGAGAAGAACAGAGAACTTTTGAAGACTTTGAAGATTTATCTGGAAAATAACATGAACTTTAGCATTACAGCAGAGAAAATGTATGTACACATCAATACGATCCGCAAGAGAATTGCCAAGATCAAGGAACTGTTGGATGTGGAATTGGAAGATCGGATTTCCAGACTCAAGATAGAGATGCTTTTGCAGTTTTTATCGCTATAAAACAAAAACAGAACAGTGTGGATTTTGCGTATATAAGATAAAATGCACAAAATCCACACTGTTTTTGTGTGCAGTTTGTGAAAAAACAGTGATAAGCTACCCTTTAAATTGTTAACAATTGACAATTTACAATATTAAAGTTTTAATGTTATCAAGATTGTTGAAAAAATAGCAAAGGAAGGAGGCTGAATTTGTGGCAAATATGGAAGCAATCATCCCGGCACTTCGGGGAGAAATTCCTTGTAAAATCCACTGTACACAGTACGATATGCTGACGGCGATCGAGGTTGCAACCGCATATGGCGTACGGTTTTCACTGGAGCATGCATGGGGAGCCACCGATTATTTGGATGAGATCGTAGAGAGTGGATGTGATATCTGCTATGGCCCAATCGCGACCTACCGTGCGGCTGGAGAACGCCGTAAAATTGATGTGGAAGCGGTGAAAATGCTGGATGATCGCGGAGTGAATGTTGCACTTATTACGGATTCTCCGATCCTGAGTGAAGAGTCTTTGTATCATCACATGGGCGAAGCGGTCAGAGAAGGTGTGGAACCGGAGCGTGTCCTTCGCATGGTAACGATCAATCCGGTCAGACAGCTCGGTCTGGAAGATCGTTTAGGCAGCCTGGAAGCAGGAAAAGATGCGGATATCATCGTGGTCAAAGGAAGACTGGGACTGGATACCGATGCAAAAGTACAGGTGACCATGATCGACGGAGAAGTTGTATATACAGCCTAAAAAAATACTTTTGACAAAATAATTTTTTTCTTTTATACTTGTGTTATCGAAGCAGCGCAAGCGTAAGTCCGGATATAAAATGGATTTACGCCTGTGCTTTTTTGATGCAATATATCAGAAAATGAGCGCTTGTCTCGTTTTGTATGCAAATAATAACAGAGTTCAGGAGGAAATATGAATCATCAAAAACAGAATAAGATGGCTGTAATGCCAATGGGATCCCTTGTATTTACAAGAGATTTTCAGCATGTTGAAATATAGAAGTCAGAAAGAACAGATGATGAATTTTGTTAAAAAGCATGAGAATTATTTTGCTACATTAACGGAGAAATTGCTCAAAGATTCCAGGATTGATGATCCTGGCAGGGCAACGAGTGATTTGAAATTCAGAAATGCATTATATAAGGAATATCACATTAATAGAGAGATGGATTTGAAGTAGATAAGTGAAGCGTTTACATTCCGAGAAAATGGCAGATTAAGGAGGATTTAATATGAGCCAGTGGAAGGAAATAAGTCTTAACAGTATAAAAAATATACGCATCGGCCATGCGCAGGATGAAGAACATGGCACGGGATGCAGTGTTATTATTTGTGATAAAAAAGCACCTTGCGGCGTGGATGTGCGAGCGGGAAAGTGCGTCCTGATGCTGCGATGGGTTACGCGGCCTGTTTGGACAGTGAGAAAAATATGGAGCGTAATGGAAATGTAGGTGCCGGAATGGGCGCCACTGTCGGTAAGATTCATGGGGATAAATTTGCCATGAAGTCCGGACTTGGATGCTATTGCCTGCAGGTTGGAAGCCTTCAGGTGGGAGCGATCGTTGTCGTGAACGCAATCGGAGATGTGTTTGAAATGGATTCCTAGAAACAGCTTGCAGGGCTTCTCAACAGCAAAAAAGACGGAATGATTTCCAGCGAGGAGGAAATGGTAAAACTGCTTCAGATTGCAAGTAAGTTCGCGTTTAACACTTCTATTGGCGCTGTTATTACGAATGCAGGGCTTGATAAAGCAGAGATGAATAAAGTGGCGGCCATGGCAAGCAACGGACTTGCCCGGACCATTCGCCCGGTGAATACTTCTATGGATGGGGATTCCATCTATGCGCTTTCGGTCGGAAAAGTAAAATCAAATCCGGACGTTGTAGGAACGCTGGCGGCGCATGTGGTTGGGAAAGCGGTAAACCGTGCGGTTCTGGAGGCGGAAGAAAAATATGGGTATAAGGCGGCAAGAAGTCTGAAATTGTAGAAAAAGGATAATATTGTGTTATTTTTAGAACGAATAATACAAGAAATCGTCCTATGTGCCGTGTATAATGAATGTAGATTAAATGATGAGCTGTCATTTCAGGAGGGAAAGAACATGATCAGAAAATATATATTCGGAGAGCCGATTGAGACGGGAGCGGTTGTGATGGAGCTTCCGGAATGCGAGCAGGGGATTACGGTGATGGATCTGGAAGTGAAAGATGATATGGTCCGACTCAGCTGCAGAATGGATGAAGAAGATATTGTGTATGGACTTGGCGAACAGGTGCGCGGCATCAACAAAAGAGGATTTTCTTATGTCAGCGATGCCACGGATGATCCGGTACATACGGAAAATAAGCATTCTTTATATGGTGTGCATAATTTTATGATCTTATGCAGAGAGAATCGTGCAGAAAAGAAAGAAAAATCTTTCGGTATTTTTGTGGATGATCCGGGAAAAGTTGTATTTGATGTAGGGGAAACACATCTGGATGAGCTTGTGATCACGGCAGAAGAAAATTGTGTAATCTATGTCATTGAAGGTGAAAACCTGAAGGATATTGTGAAACAGTTCCGTAAACTGATCGGGCAAAGTTATGTTGCTCCGAAGTGGGCCTTTGGCTATCAGCAGTCACGGTGGGGGTATCAAAGCGAAAGTGACATTCGGAAAGTTGTAGAAGGACATCGTGAAAACGGAATTCCGCTGGATGCAGTATATCTTGATATCGACTATATGGAAAGATTTAAAGATTTTACGGTAGACACGGAAAAGTTTCCTGATTTTGAGGGATTTACCTCTGAGATGAAATCAGAGGGAGTACATCTTGTGCCGATCATCGATGCCGGCGTAAAAATTGAGAAAGACTATCCGATTTACGAAGAAGGTGTGAAGGAAAATTATTTCTGCAAGGATGAGAATGGAAAAGATTTTGTGGCAGCAGTATGGCCTGGAAAAGTACATTTTCCGGATGTTCTGAACTCAAAAGCCAGAGAATGGTTCGGCGGGAAATACAGATGGCTGATGGAACAGGGAATCGAAGGGTTCTGGAATGATATGAATGAACCGGCTATTTTCTATTCGGAAGACCGAATTAAGAAGGTGTTCGAAGAGCTGATCTCCATGAAGGATGAAAATCTGGATATTTATTCATTTTTCCATCTCAAAGATTTGGTTACAGGATTGTCCAACAGCCCGGAAGACTACCGGAGCTTCTACCATAATATGGATGGCAAATGGATCTGTCATGAGAAGGTGCATAACCTTTATGGATTCAATATGACAAGAGCGGCAGCGGAAGCATTTGACAAAATTGCTCCGGAAAAGAGAACGTTGTTATTCTCGCGCTCTTCCTATATCGGAATGCACCGTTACGGCGGAATCTGGACCGGCGACAACAATTCCTGGTGGAGTCAGATCCTGACAAGTATGCAGCAGATGCCGGCACTGAACATGATCGGTATCCTGTACACCGGCTCCGACATCGGAGGGTTTGGAAGTGATACGACAGAAGATCTGGTCATGCGCTGGCTGGAATTCGGCATGTTTACACCACTGATGCGAAATCACGCGGCACTTGGAACAAGAGAACAGGAAGTTTACCAGTTTGACAGAATTCCGGAATTCCGGAATATCATCCGTATCCGGTACAGCCTGGTTCCGTATCTTTACAGTGAATATATGAAGGCTGTACTGAGCGATGAGATGTATTTCAGACCGCTGTCATTTGACTATCCGGAAGATTCGCAGGCTTATCGTGTGGAAGACCAGCTTCTGGTCGGTGACAGCATCATGATTGCTCCGGTCTATACGCAGAATGCAAAGGGACGTTATGTATACCTGCCGGAAGAAATGCTGATGGTGCGTATGAAGTCACCGGAAGACAGAACCAGTCAGGTTCTGGGAAAGGGACATCATTATGTGGATGTTGCGCTGGATGAGGTCGTTATTTTTGTAAAGAAAAATCATATGCTTCCGTTTGCGGTTCTTGATGAAAATGTAAAATCCGTTTCCGACGTGGATGAAAATCGTCTGGAATGGATTGGATTTGCGGATGAGTATGCGGAGTATGTGCTCTATACGGACGATGGAATTTCCAAAGAGTATATACCACAGGAAGAGTGGAAATTAGTAAGACGGTCAAAAGAAGAATTATCAAGATAAAGAAACAGGCTTTATTCTTTCCGAAAGGAAGGAGTAAAGCCTGTTTTAGGAACCTGACGCTTGCACTGAGCGGAAATGTATTTTATAATCTAGGTATATGAATGATGATAGGATTTCGAGAGCACAAAGCGCGGAGAAATCCGTGTATCATAGGGGGCGAAATACCTTTTGATCCCTACATCATATGAATTTAGGCAAAAGGAGAGGCGGACAGTTATGAGTAAACAGATTTTACTGATCAATGATATGGCCGGATACGGTAAAGTTGCTTTATCTGCAATGATACCGGTACTTTCCCACATGCGTCATCATATTTATAATCTTCCGACCGCGTTGGTGTCAAATACCCTTGACTACGGAAAATTTGATATACTGGAAACGACGGATTACATGGAGCATACCATGAAGATCTGGGATGAACTGGGATTTTCTTTTGATGCGGTATCTACCGGATTTATCGTATCGGAAAGGCAGGCAAAGCTTGTGGCAGAATTCTGCAGACAGCAGAGCAGGAAAGGAACGAGAATCTTTGTGGATCCGATCATGGGGGACGAAGGAAAGCTTTATAACGGCGTGACGGAGCAGACCATATCCCATATGAAGGAACTGGTAAAGGTGGCAGATTATATCGTGCCGAATTATACAGAAGCAGCATGTCTTGCCGGGGAGCAGTATAAAGAAGATGGCATGACGCTGGAGGAAGCGGATTGTCTGATTGAGAAGCTGCTTGCCCAGGGAGCTCATTCGATTGTGGTTACAAGTGCGGTGGTTGATCACAAGGAAGCGGTGATCGTATATGATTATCAGACGAAGGAAAGAAGTATTCGTCCATTTACCAGCATTCCGGTACGCTTCCCGGGCACGGGAGATATTTTCTCCTCCGTGTTTATGGGGAAATTATTAGAAGGAAAAACGCTGATTGAAAGTACCGAGAAAGCAATGGATGCCACAAAAGCATTGATTTCCATGAATCAAAACAATGAGGACAAATTTAAAGGAATTCCGATTGAAAGCTGTCTGGAGGTATTGGACTGATGGGAAGACCAAAAATAAAAATAACATTGATAGACCGAAAAGGTCCTAAAGGATGCCATCGAGGACACCAGATCGGAGAAAGCTTTGATTTTGACACCCAGAGAGGGGAACTGTGTCCGATGGCGATGCATGTTGCATTTCCATATGTTGATATTCTGCGGTATGGCGGAGAAATACCCGGGCAGGAGAAAGGGACGGCTGTGTTTGCCTGTCCGGATGTGGATACGCTGAACGTATTTAAAATAGAGCGCATCACGGAAAAAGAAATTTAAGGAGGAGAAAAATCATGGGAAAAGAATTTGACGTAATTGCACTGGGAGAATTGTTGATCGATTTCACGATGAATGGAAAGAGTGAACAGGGAAATAATCTGTTTGAGGCGAATCCGGGTGGAGCACCTTGCAACGTTCTGGCAATACTGCGTAAGCTTGGGAAGAAGACAGCATTCATCGGCAAAGTAGGGGATGACCAGTTTGGCCGTCTGCTTCGGGAAACAATCGAAGAGGCAGGGATTAATTCTGACAACTTATTAGTTGACAAAGAAATCAATACAACACTTGCGTTTGTACATACTTTCCCGGATGGCGATAGAGAATTCTCATTTTACCGGAAACCGGGAGCAGATATGATGTTGAAGAAAGAGGAAATTGACGAGGAAGCGATTGCCAAAGCAAGAATCTTCCACTTCGGAACACTTTCCATGACACATGACGATGTAAGAGAAGCAACCAAGAAAGCAGTAGAACTTGCGAAAAAGAACGGACTTCTTATTTCACTGGATCCGAATCTTCGCCCGCCGCTGTGGAGTTCACTTGACTTGGCTAAAGAACAGATCCTGGCTGCAATGGAACACTGCGATATTCTGAAGATTTCTGATAATGAAATTCAGTTTATTACAGGAGTAGAGGATTATGACGAAGGAATTCAGATCATCCGTGACCGCTTCCAGATTCCACTGGTATGCCTGACATTAGGAAAAGACGGAAGCCGCGCATATTATAAAGATCTTCGCGTCGAAGTTCCGGGATTTGCTCAGGAACATGTAGCTGACACCACAGGAGCCGGAGATACCTTCTGTGGAAGCGTTCTGAACTATGTGCTGGAACATGGCATCGAAGATTTGAGCGAAGAGAATCTGAAAGAGATGCTGACTTTTGCAAATGCGGCCGCTTCTCTGATTACCACCAAGAAAGGTGCGATTCGTTCTATGCCTGAAAAAGAAGAGATTGAAGCAATGATATAGGGACGTTCCTTTTGCCACGATGCTGGGGTCAAAAGGTATCTTTGCAATAAATTGTATTAATTGTTTTCAAAATAATAGTTAAAAACATATTCAGATTGCCCAAATCACTGCTATATACAAAGGTTTTTGGCATTAATATCCGTACAATTCATAAACAATTAATACATTTGTTTAAAGACATGGCTTTTGACGCCAACATCATGACGGAAGGACCGTCCCCTATTACTACATAAATTTCTCAATCACATACAGTACGCCATCTTCATCATTAGACTTCGTGATATAATCCGCCTTTTCACGAACTAGCGGCTGTGCGTTCTGCATTGCAACGCCGAGTCCAGCGTATTCAATCATCGTTACATCATTATACCCGTCACCGCAGCAGATCATTTCATCGGCAGTCAGCCCGATGCTGTTCAGTAGTTTCTGTAAAGAAAAGGCTTTGTCGATATTCTGCGGCATGATTTCCAAAAAGAATGGGTCGGAACAGTAAATGTTCAGATAGCCGCGGAAATGGGAAATCATTTCTTTGCGGACTTTTTCGATTTCCGCAGGTTCTCCTGTGAGGAGAAATTTATTATTTGATATTGAAGATACTTCATCAAGAAAATGGTCCGTCTGCTTAATCGGCATATGATTGATTCGTGACTCCAGTTCTGCGTATTGATTAATCTGAAGCCCGGAAATCAGTTCGGAAGGACCATATGCAAGAATATCCACCGGATATTTCGACGCGATTTCGTAAATCGGGCGGATGGAATCTGCAGGCAGAGTTCTGTTATAAATTATTTGTCCGGAACGGCAGTCGGTGATCCGAGCGCCGTTAAAAGAAAGAATATAGCTTCCATAGCGTTCCAGATGAAGCTCTCTGGCAAGTGGTTCTACTCCATAGGTAGGGCGTCCGGATGCCAGGACAACTTTTTTACCGTTCTCCTGAATCCGGATCAACGCCTCCAAGGTAGGAGGCGTGATTTTTTTCTCTGAGTTGGTCAGGGTGCCGTCTAAATCCAGTACAAGAATCTGATAGTTCATCGTTTTACCTCAGTTTCATTTCTTTCAGTGCCGAAACGATTTCCGGGAATTCCATGCTGTGGGATGCTTTTACAAGAATCGTATCCCCTTTCTGAATGACATTCTGGATTTTTTCAAGGAATTCCTGCCGTGTTTCGAAATAGAGTACTACACTTTGCGTAGCATGTGCCTTTGCACCGCTGTAAGCATGACGGGAAAGTTCGCCGATACAGCAGATGATGTCAATCTGCTTTTCGGCGGCGTAGGAACCGGTGTTGTAGTGAAGTTCGCATTCGTTTGGACCCAGTTCAAACATATCGCCCATGATGGCAACTTTTCTTCCGGAAGCGGTTGCAAGTACGTCCAGTGAGCTTTTCATGGAGATTGGATTCGCATTATAACAGTCATCAATGATGAGCAGGGAATCGGTCTCAATCAGATTGGTTCTTCCGGAAATGGTCTTTAAGGATTCGATTCCGGACTTGATTTCCTCCGGTGTAAGTCCAAGTGCGAGTCCGGTGCAGGCTGCGGCAAGGGCGTTGTATATCATGTGTTCGCCCGGAACCGGGATATGTACACGGATGGAACCGGCGGACAGGTGCAGAGTACAATTTGTTCCGCGAAGTCCGAGGTTCTCAATCTCATCGGCGTAAGCATTTCTTTCCGGGGAAAGTCCAAAGAAAACGGGAGACTTTCCTTGTACAGAAGAAACAGTGCAAAGCTTGTCATCGTCACCGTTCAGGATGACACATGCATTTGGTTTCAAATGATCGAACACTTCGGTTTTTGCTTTCAGAATTCCGTCACGGCTGCCCAGGTTTTCCATGTGTGCCAGTCCGATGTTGGTGATGACGCAGATATCCGGCTGGCTGATCGATGCGAGGCGGTGCATTTCGCCGAAATGATCGATCCCCATTTCCAGAACGGCAACCTCGTGTTCCTCGCGGATGTTGAAAATGGTCAGCGGGAGTCCGATCTCATTATTAAAGTTACCTTCTGTTTTTAACACGTTATATTTCTGAGAAAGAACAGAGGCAATGGTTTCCTTGGTGCTGGTCTTGCCCACACTTCCGGTGATTCCTACAACTTTGATATCCAGTGCGTTTCGGTAGAAGGCAGCGATATCTTTCAGCGCCTGTTCACAGGAATCTACAAGAATATACGGATGCGGTCCGTCTTCCAGAGGATGTTCGGCAAGAGTAACGAGAGCTCCGTTTTCCATTACCTGCGGGATAAAAGTATGACCGTCCACTTTTGCACCTTTGATCGGCACGAACAGATAGCCCGGCTTTATTTTACGGCTGTCAATTGCTACTCCCTGAATCTCCTGTTCGAGAAAAGGGACATTTCCATGGAATGTGCCATGACAGGCTTCGGTAACATTCTGTATTGTCATATGTTTCATAAGTCATTCCTCTTTCTTAACGGTATCTTGCATCCAGAGATTTCTCAAGGATCAATTCGCACAGCTCACCGTAGCTGATTCCAACAGCAGCGGCTTCTTTCGGGAGAAGGCTGGCAGAGGTCATGCCCGGCAGTGTGTTGACTTCCAGACAGTAGATATTTCCGTCTTCGTCCAGAAGAAAATCGGCACGGGAATAAACGTTCAGTTTGAGAGCACGGAATGCCCGCTCGGTCGCCTTCATCATTTTAGCAGCAACCTCGTCCGGAATATTGGCAGGACAAATCTCTTCAGAACCGCCGGCCTGGTATTTATTTGCGTAATCAAAGAACCCGCTTTTCGGAATGATCTCGATGACCGGAAGTGCCTTACCGTCAATGATTCCACAGGCAAATTCGCGGCCGCGGATATATTTCTCAATAATAACACAGGTCTCGTTCTGGAAGGATTTTTCAATGGCATCTCGATATTCCTCTTCCGTATGGCAAATGTAAACACCGATACTGGAACCGCCGGAACATGGTTTTACAACAACCGGAAGAGAGAGCCCGAATTCGGATAACGGTTTATCTTTGGATTTCTTATACAGCCAGGTCCCTTCCGGAGTCGGGATGTGGTTCAGTTGGAAGATCTGTTTGGTCACACTCTTGTCCATGGCGAGTGCATTTCCAAGAGAGTCAGGACCGGTGTAACGGATGCCCAGAATATCAAAAGCGGCCTGAAGACGGCCATCCTCGCCCACACCGCCGTGAAGTCCGAGGAAGGAGATGTCTGCCATACGGCAGAGTTCAATGACATTCGGTCCAAGGAAACAGTCGGATTTATCTTCACGGGAAGCTTTGACCGCTTCAATGTCAGGCTCCGTCGTGCTGATATTTTCGGCGATGCCCAGGTTTCCGTCCGGAAGATCGAAAACGTCTTCCAGATTCTCAGGTGCATCAGGAAGTCCCAGAAAGACATCCAGAAGGATTGCTTTGTGCCCGCGTTCGCGCAGGGTGCGGCAAATGCCGGCGCCGGAACATAAGGAAACGTCACGTTCGGTGCTGAGCCCTCCGGCTAAAACGATAATTTTCATGATATAGTCACTCCTTTGAACAGTCAGTAATTTCTTTTAAGTTGGTTAGTCAGTCACACTCATTTTGTCAAGCAGTTCTTTCTTGACTGCATACAGCCGGTCTGACAAATCCACATAAACATTGTGTGGATAGAAGAGACGTTTTGTCTCATCCCAGAGGGTGTCTTTCTCCTTGCGACAGTATGCGGCAATTTCTTTGACACTCGGAGAATCGTAGACGCATGCTCCGTTGATGAAAATAGGAACCATCATTTCACGAACCGTATAGGTGCCGCCTTTGAGCTTTGTCTTTTTCCAGGTCTCGACAGGGTCGAAAAGGAGAAGATCCTTGGAAGTATCGATGGTCTCATCGGCAAAACAGATCAGGTCAGCTTTGATCTTGCCGTTTTCTTTCTCATAAATACGGAAAATCGTTTTATTTCCCGGGTTGGTAATTTTCTCGGTATTTTCAGAAAGCTTGATCTTCGGTATAAATTCACCGTCCTTATTCTGAATGGCGGCAAGCTTGTATACGCCACCGAAGGACGGGCAGTCTTTGGAGGTGATCAGATTGGTTCCGACACCCCAAGAATCGATGGCCGCACCCTGAATCTTGAGATCGTGGATCAGATATTCATCCAGATCGTTGGATGCACAGATCGTTGCTTCAGGATGACCGGCTTCATCTAACATTTTACGTGCCTTTTTGGAGAGGTATGCCAGGTCTCCGCTGTCCAGTCGGATTCCGATCTTCATCGGGCTCACTCCGGCGGCTTTCATTTCATCAAATACACGGATCGCATTCGGGACACCGGATTTCAGGGTGTCGTAGGTATCTACCAGAAGTGTGCAGCAGTTCGGATACATTTCCGCATAAGTTTTAAATGCAGTATATTCATCCGGAAAGCTCATGATCCAGCTGTGCGCATGCGTGCCCATAACAGGCACATCAAACATCTGACCGGTGAGAACGTTGGAAGTTCCGACACAGCCCGCGATCATCGCCGCACGTGCACCGTAGATTCCCGCATCCGGCCCCTGGGCACGGCGAAGCCCGAATTCCATGACACCGCCGTCTCCGGCAGCAAATACAATACGGGAGGTTTTCGTTGCAATCAGGGACTGATGGTTAATGATGTTCAGGATCGCAGTTTCCACAAGCTGAGCTTCCATGATCGGAGCGATTACCTTGAGAAGCGGCTCCTTCGGGAAGATTACGCTGCCTTCCGGAATCGCATAAATGCTTCCGGTAAAATGATAACCGCTTAAATACTGCAGAAAGTCTTCTGAGAAAATCCCCAGTTTGCGAAGATAATCCACATCGTCATAACTGAAGTTCAGATTCTTAATATACTCAATGACCTGTTCCAGCCCGGCTGCGATCGAATAGCCGGAATTACAGGGATTGTTGCGAAAAAAAACATCGAAGACAACGACTTCGTTCTCCTGTCTTTCAAAATAGCCCTGCATCATGGTCAGTTCATACAGGTCGGTCAATAGTGTCAGGTTTCTACTGTTCATATCCATTACCTCTTTTCCTTGTCTTTGGAGTTAGACTAATTTGGCATTTCGGTTGATTGTTTCCTGAATGATGTTCTGACAATATTTACCGAGATGCTTTTTTGTATCCTTATCCAGTTCATTTGGATAAATGGGTTTCCCGTATTCCAGAACAACATGTGTTTTTTTAATACGGGGAAAATGATTTTCAAAAATTTCAGCGGTGTTGTTCATGCTTATCGGAACAATGGCACAGCCTGTCTTTTCAGCAATTTTGAAGGAACCGTCATGGAAAGGAAGCATACTTAATTCTTCCCCTTTATTACGAGTACCTTCCGGGAAAATGCAGATTGAAATTCCTTTTTTGACATAGTCGATTGCCTGAAGGATCGTTTTGAGCCCTTCTTTTATATTATCTCTGTCAAGGAACAGGCAGTAGAGATACCGCATCCATGTGGAAAGAAGCGGAATATTCTCCATTTCTTTTTTGGCAACATAGCCGGTCAGACGGCGACAGCGCGAATAAGTCAGAAGAATATCAAAAAAGCTTCTGTGATTTCCGATAAAAAGTACCGGTTCGTCAGGAACGTTTTCTTCGCCGATGACTGTGACTTTAACGCCTGTCATCTTTAAAATGACTTTGAATCCCCACTGGACGATGCGCAGTGAGCTGAGATCGCGTGCTTCCCGGTTAAATTTTCCGATGATCCATTCAATCAGAAAAACGGGAATGGATAAGATTAAATAAAGAATCAAAAAAATTGCTACGCACAAGAAACGTATCATTTGTGGAATCCTCTCTTTCTGGGATGGATGATGGTGGCTGCCAAGGTCCTGCAGTATCATGCAAGCATGACCAAAGTGCTTGGGGTTCCGGGCTACCACGGATTGATCCTGCAACCTAGTATCTTTACATTATACTATCCGAGGAATGAAAATACAAGAAAGATAATATGATATTAGGGAGATTGGAAATTGAACGTGGGAGTCGAGTTGTGGCGGGCAGGGTTGGTGTGATGGTATGTTTGTTAATGCTTGGTCTGTGTGCGGGATGTTCGATTGAGAGAAAAGAGAGGGAAGGAATGGAGAAATTGGAATTTGCCATTGTGGAAGAGGATGACATACCGGATGAAATGAAGGCATTGATTGAAGCGAAAAAAGAGGAACCGTTCCGACTGACCTGGGGCGATGGCGAGTACCTCTATATAGGACAGGGATACGGAGAGAAAACAACCGGGGGGTATCAGATTCTGGTTGATAGATGTCAGGAGACGGAAAATGCTATTTATATTCATACGACACTGCAGGGACCGGCGCAAGGCGAGAAAGTCAGTGAAAAGCCTTCTTTTCCATATGTGGTGATTCAAGTGGACTGGGAGGAGAAACATGTTGTATTTCAGGAAAACAAGGAGGAATAGGATATGGAATTAATTAAGAAGCGAATAAGGACAAATATTTTGGGCAAAACAGTGGTGGATCAATTTACAATCGATGATGATTTTAACGTACCGGATAGTAAAAATGATGTCGGAAGAGTGATCTACGGAGAAGGAAGACTGAAGATAGAAGAGGTCAGAAAAGTAGAAAATTATCTGCGCGTTGCGGGAAAATTATATTTCCGTGTACTTTACGCGGCAGATACGGGAGAGATGCAGCTGTCTTCTCTGGAAGGGAGAATCCCGTTTGAGGAAATGATTTATATGGAAGAAGAAGGGCAGGGGGACTATATCGTTCAGCCTTCCAGAGTTGAGTTTATGGCATCGGTGATCCATTCACGGAAGTTGTCAGTCAAGGCTGTAGCGGAGCTTTCGGTACATACAGAGTGTGTGACGGATGAAGAGACGACGATCGATGTGGAAGAAGAAGGAAACTTATATAAGAAAATGCGTCCGCTAGAATTGCTCCAGCTGCATACCAGTAAGAGGGATGTCTACCGCATCAAAGAGGAAATCACCATTCCCGGAACGAAAGAGAATATCGGTACGTTGCTGTGGACGGACACCGCACTGAGAAAACTGGATACGAAATTATCTCAGGATGCGCTGATTCTTGACGGGGATCTGCAGATCTTCTGCTTTTATGAATCTCAGGAAGGCAAGCTGGACTGGGTGGAGCAGACGGTATCATTTGAGGGCAGAGTGGAATGCATGGGGGCAGATGAAAGCCTCTATCATCATGTATATGCCGATCTTTCAGATGTGGGTGTGGAAATGCGGATGGACGAAGATGGAGAGATGCGTGCACTTGGAATTGAGGCCGCGCTGGAGCTTCGGATCTTGATTTATGAGGAAGAAAAAACGGCGATATTGGAAGACGTATACTCTTTAGAACAGGAATGCATTCCGGAACGCAGAGAGACTGTTTATGAGGAACTGATCCTGCAAAATCAGTCCAGGTGCAAGATCAATGAACGCCTGAATCTGCCGGAACTGAAAGATGAAATTCTGCAGATCTGCCACAGCAGCGGAACGATGCAGGTAGAACACATGGAAGTGGTCCCGGACGGGGTACAGATTGAAGGAATCCTGCATGTAAATTTTCTTTATGTAAAAGCGAATGATCTGGTTCCGTTTGATATGTGGCAGGGAATGGTCCCGTTTTCCTATTTGCTTGAGGGTGGAAAAACATGCCCGGATCTGCGTTATGACATTACCTGCAGGATGGAGCAGCTTGCGATCGATCTTTCCGGAAATGACGAGGTGGAAATCAAGTCAGTCCTGAGCTTCAACAGTTTCCTTAGACGTCCGGTAAAAACGGATGTCATCACTGCACTTGCATTTCAGCCATTCGATGAAGTGCGTATGGGAAAACGTCCCGGAATCACAGGATATATTGTAAAAAAAGGTGATGATCTGTGGAGCCTTGCGAAGCGTTATTACACGACCAAAGAGGGGATTATGGAAATCAATGAAATGACCTCTGAAACACTAAAAGAAGGTCAAAAAATATTGATTTTTAAGGAAAATATGAGTATACTATAAGCATAATGTATACAAGATACAAAAGGAGAAATCTCATGGAGAAATTGGAACTGAAGGCACTGGGGAAGATTAATTTGGGACTGGATGTTCTGGGTAGGCGTGAGAACGGATATCATGACGTACGGATGATCATGCAGACATTGTATCTGTATGACAATGTGATTTTACAGAAGAAGCCGGAACCCGGGATTGAGATCGAGTCTAATTTGTTCTATCTCCCGACGGATGAAAATAACATTGCCTGGAAAGCGGCCCAGATGCTGATGGACGAATTCCAGCTTCCGGGAGGAATTAAGATCTCGCTGGAAAAACGTATCCCTGTAGCGGCCGGAATGGCAGGAGGGAGCTCAAATGCGGCGGCTGTGCTTTACGGAATGAACCGCATGTATCAACTGGGGCTTGATCAGAAGGCACTGATGGATCGGGGCGTAAAACTGGGGGCGGATGTGCCGTACTGTATCATGCGGGGAACGGTGCTTGCGGAGGGAATCGGAGAGAAGTTGACACCGCTTCCGCCTATGCCGAAATGCCAGATCCTCATAGCAAAACCACCGATCAGTGTTTCCACAAAAATGGTATACGAGAAGCTGGATTCCAGAGAAATCACAGTGCATCCGGATATCGATGGGATTCTGGATGGACTGGAGACGGGGAATCTCGAAACAATCGCAGCTTCAATGGGAAATGTTCTGGAGAATGTCACGATTGAAGAGTATCCGGTCATTGCACGCATCAAGAAGTGTATGCTGGCAAAAGGAGCTCTGGGGGCGATGATGAGTGGCAGCGGACCGACAGTCTTCGGAATCTTCAAGGATAGGAAAACGGCAAAAGCGGCATATAACCATTTGAAAAAGCAGGGATTGGCGCGTCAGGTATATGTCGTTAATGTACACAATGTCAGGAGGAGCTAAATATGGATGCGAATTTAAGGCTGGATATGGATGAATATCTGCCACTCAGAGATGTGGTATTTAATACACTCCGCAGAGCAATCCTGCGTGGTGAATTGAAGCCGGGGGAACGTCTGATGGAAATTCAGCTTGCCAATAAGCTTGGAGTGAGCCGGACCCCGATCAGGGAGGCCATTCGGAAGCTGGAACTGGAAGGACTTGTACTAATGATCCCGAGAAAGGGAGCTGAAGTGGCCGAGATCACCAGAAAGAATATGATGGATGTTCTGGAAGTAAGAAAGGCGCTGGAAGAACTGGCGGCTGAGCTGGCATGTGAAAGGATCGGCAAGGAACAGATCGCTGAGATGCGAGTGGCTGCGAAAGAATTTGAGCGTACATTGAAAACTGGTGATGTGACACAGATTGCCGAGGCGGATGAAAAGTTTCATGATATCCTGTATATCGCAACGAATAATCAGAGACTGATTCTTTTGCTGAACAATCTCAGAGAACAAATGTATCGTCTGAGAGTGGAACATTTGAAATTAAAAGAATGTTATCCGCAGCTTCTGGCAGAACATGATATAATTATTGATTGTGTGGAAAAGAGAAATAAAGAAGCAGCGAAAGATATCGTCAGAAGACATATTGATTATCAGGCAAAATCGGTAGGATATGTGCTGGAAGAAAAATAGTGAGGGCAGGTCTGAATAAGACCTGTCTTTTTTGTGTATACTCCGGATAGAAAATATCAGAAATGAAAGCTGTTTTATCGGGAGGTACATAACGATGGAAAGGAAAATCTATCTGCCGGAAGAATATAAGGTAGAACATACGGGATGGAAACATTGGCTTAAGGTGGGAGTGCGTCTGATGCTGGCGGCTCTTCTCGGGTTGCTATTGACCGGAAGCGTGATGCGGATCGGTCAGACTACTGACAAGGTACAGGAAGTGCAGAAAAGTCTGGCTGGGGAAGTGTTTCGCTTTCATGTACTTGCCAACAGTGACAGCCAGGAGGATCAGGAGCTGAAGCTGAAAGTTAAAAATTCCGTAATTGCGTATATGAAAAAAGAATTGCCGGATGCTAAAAATGCGAAGGAAACGAAAGTGTGGGCAGAAGAACATTTAGATGACATTGAAGAGGCTGCCAAACAGACTGTACTGGACGAGGGATATGCATACCCGGTCCGGGCAAGTGTAGGTTGGTACAGTTTCCCGGATAAAACATACGGAGATGTTACATTTCCTGCGGGAGAATATGAAGCATTGCGTATCGAAATAGGAGAGGCCAAAGGACAAAACTGGTGGTGTGCATTGTATCCGAATCTTTGTTTTGTAGACTGCGTGCATGCAATCGTTCCGGAAGAAGGAAAAAAAGAACTGGAATCAGTGCTTACAGAAGAAGAATATGAATTGATCACAGTCGGAACAGAATTCAAGATTAAATGGTTCTTCCTGGGAGAAAAATAAAAAGAATCCCGAAGAAAGTCATTTGCAATTTCAGGAAAAGGTGGTAAAATGTGTATACCTTTGGTCATTTATGATGAATAAGATAATAATGAAATAATGTGTCCGTCAGCCACCGGGTTGACGGTCCTTTTACGAAAGGGGAAAATATAATGACGGATTTGTTGGTGAAGATGTTTGTAAAGAACTATGAGGATACGGATAATATTTCTGTACGTACAGCTTACGGGGTGCTTGCCAGCGGTGTGGGTATTGCCTGTAATGTGCTGTTGTCCCTGGCAAAGATGATGGTTGGAATGCTCCTGCACAGTGTTTCTGTCATGGCGGATGCATTTAACAATCTTTCCGACGCGGGATCTTCGATCATCGGACTTGTCGGAGTGAAAATGGCAGAAAAGCCGGCAGACGAAGATCATCCATTTGGACATGGCAGAATCGAATATGTGGCGGCGTTAATCGTGGCCTTTCTTGTAATTGAAGTGGGATTTACTTTTTTTAAAGACTCGATCAGTAAAATCAGACATCCGGAGGAACTCCGTTTCCAGATGGTTTCTATCGTGATCCTTGGAATGTCCATTCTGGTTAAGCTCTGGCTTGGAATGTTCAATAAGAAGCTTGGCAAAAAAATCGATTCTCAGGTTATGATGGCAACGGCGGCGGACTCTCTTGGAGATGTCATTGCAACTGCGGCTACGGTAGTTTCCATCCTGTTTTGGAAAGTGACGGGGATCAACATTGACGGCTTTGTAGGTCTGGGCGTTTCCCTGGTAGTGATGTGGGCAGGAATCGGAATTGCGAGAGATACGCTGGAACCGCTGATCGGAGAGGCAACGACACCGGAAGATTATCGGAGAATCAAGAAATTTGTGGAAAAATATGACGGGATCATGGGGAGCCACGACTTGATCGTACATAATTACGGACCGGGAAGAAGCATGGCAAGTATTCATGCGGAGGTTCCAAATAATGTGTCGATTGAGGTTTCCCACGAGATCATTGACCGGATCGAAAGGGATGCGGCAAAGGAACTCGGCATTTTCCTTGTGATACATATGGATCCGTTGGAGACAGAAGATCAGACAGTACTGAAAGTCAGAAAGAAAACGGAGAAAGCAGTAGAAGAGTTAGACTCCCGCTGCAGTATTCATGATTTCCGAATGGTAAAAGGTGAGGATCAGATCAATCTTATTTTTGATCTGGTGGTCCCGAGAGAATATTCGGAAAAAAAGGGAGATGAACTGATGATACGTGTGATCGAGAGAATGCAGGAGATTGATAAGCGCTATCAATGCGTGATCACACTGGAAAATAGTTTTGTCGCAGAGTAGAAGAAAGTAAAAGAGGAGAATGTGAATGTATAGATTTGAAAGCAGAGTACGGTTCAGTGAGATCGATCATACAGAGATGATGACCCTTCCGGCGCTTGTCAATTATTTTCAGGACTGCAGTACGTTCCACTCCGAGTCTCTCGGACTAGGGATTGAAGCACTGAAGGAAAAAGGGAAAGCCTGGATCCTGTCATCCTGGCAGATCGTTGTGGAGCGTTATCCGAAAATGGGAGAAGAGATCCAGATCGAGACATGGCCTACGGGATTTGAGAAAATGTGCGGGACACGTAATTTCCGCATGCGTACCAAAGACGGCGAAGTGCTGGCATACGCCAACTCCATCTGGGTATATATGGATATCAGAAAAGGACGCCCTGCAAGGCCGGATGAACAGGAAATTGCTGCATATGGAGAGGAAGAAACTCTGAAAATGGAATACGCATCCCGGAAAATCGCGTTGCCCAAAGAGACCGTTCCAAAAGAAAGGTTTCCGGTACGGCGTTCCCAGATCGATACGAATGAGCATGTGAATAACTGTCAGTATATCCAGATGGCGTTGGAAGTCATGCCGGAGTGTGAGCGCGCATCACAGGTGCGGGTGGAATATAAGAGATCAGCGGTTATGGGGGATGTTATTTACCCGAGAACGGCTGTGGAAGCGCTGCGAAAAGTCATAGAACTCTGCGATGAAAACGGTGGAATTTTTGCGGTGGTGGAGTTTGAATAGGTAAGAAGTGCCTTGCCATTATGGAGAGAACAGTGTAATATAAAATAGAATCAAACCGGGCACAGAAGAAGCCTGTTTTGTGAAAGGATAAAGAGAAATGGAATTAGGAAAAAAGCAGGTATTAACTGTAGTTAAGCAGGTGGATTTTGGCGTATATCTCGGAAGTGAAAAAGAGAAGGTACTGCTTCCGAAGAAGCAGGTTCCGGACGGCATTGAACCGGGGGATCCGGTGGAGGTCTTTCTTTATAAAGATTCCTCGGACAGGCTGATTGCAACAACGAATGAGCCGAAGCTGATGCTGGGCGGACTGGCGGTGCTGAGTGTGCTGCAGGTAGGAAAGTTTGGCGCGTTTCTGGATTGGGGACTGGAGAAGGATCTCTTTCTTCCGTTCCGGGAACAGACATTTAAAGTAAAGCCGGGGGATGAATGTCTGGTTACACTTTACGTGGATAAAAGTGAAAGACTTTGCGCGACGATGAAAGTATATGAGCATCTCAGAAAAGATTCACCATATCAGAAGGATGACCGGGTGGAAGGAATCATTTACGAGGGCAGCGATAATTTCGGTATGTTTGTTGCAGTGGATGATCAGTACTCCGCGCTGATTCCGAAGAGGGAGGTAACTCCGGGACTTCGGCCGGGTATGCGCATCACTGCCAGAGTAACGGAAGTGAAGCCGGACGGGAAGCTGAACTTAAGTGTGCGGGAGAAAGCATTTATCCAGATGGATAAAGATGCCCTGATGGTACTTCAGAAAATCGAAGAATGCGGCGGAAAACTTCCATTTAATGACAAAGCGGATGCGGAGCGGATCAAGAAGGAATTCGGAATCAGCAAGAACGCATTCAAGCGGGCAGTGGGACATCTCTATAAAGAACGCAAGATTGAGATTCTTGCGGATAAGATTGTATTAAAGTAAAAACACACAAAAAATACCATGTGAAATTGTATATATTTCACAAAACGCTGAAAATAAAAAAAGCACTTGCAATTTGTTAAATTTTTGATTATATTGAACTTGTAAGGCGAAGAAATGGTGAAAAAGAAAAGGAGATGTGCAATATGAAGGTACAGAATATTACGAACATTGAAAAGTTTTTTAAGGTAGTTGACAGCTGTTCAGGAAAGGTAGAACTTGTTACAGGAGAAGGCGACAGACTGAATCTGAAATCAAAATTATCTCAGTATGTTTCCATGGCAAATATCTTCTCTAACGGAGAAATTCCGGAACTGGAAATCATCGCATATGAGAAAGAAGATATCGATAAACTGGTTTCGTTCATGATCAACGGCTAATAGATCATAGATTGAATCATATAAAAGTGATAAAAGGCTGCTGTCCTGCATATTCTGCGGGGCGGCGTTTTTTTTATGTTTCCCAAAATGGATGTCTGTTTTGATTGTAATAAAATCCGGTATTGTTTATAATAGGGAAAGAAAGGAAAACAGGTGGTTCATTATGAATTTCGCGCATTTACATGTCCATACAGAATACAGTTTGCTGGACGGTTCCAATAAGATCAAAGAATATGTGAACAGAGTGAAAGAACTTGGTATGACAGCCGCCGCGATCACAGATCACGGCGTCATGTTTGGTGTCATTGAGTTCTACCGTGCCGCGCGCGCGGCCGGGATCAATCCGGTGCTGGGGTGCGAGGTTTATGTTGCTCCCGGATCCCGTTTTGATAAAGAGTCGGTGGGGCGTGACGAGGACCGATATTATCATCTGGTGCTGCTTGCCGAAAACAATACGGGGTATTCTAATCTGATGAAGATCGTTTCACGCGGATTTACAGAGGGTTACTATTATAAGCCAAGGGTGGATTATGAGGTTCTGGAGCAGTATCACGAGGGAATCATCGCGCTCAGTGCATGCCTTGCGGGAGAGGTTCAGAAAAATCTGCTTAGAGGACTTTACGACGAAGGACGAAAGGCAGCGCTTCGTTATGAGAAGATTTTCGGAAAGGGGAATTTCTTTCTGGAACTTCAGGACCATGGAATTCCGGAACAGTCGATCGTGAATCAGCAGCTTCTTAGGCTTGCGGAGGAAACCGGAATTGAACTGGTGGCGACAAACGACGTACATTATACTTACGCGGAGGATGAAAAGCCCCACGATATTCTGTTGTGCCTGCAGACGGGAAAGAAGCTTGCCGATGAAGACCGGATGCGCTATGAAGGCGGACAGTATTATGTGAAATCGAAGGAAGAAATGGCGGCACTCTTTCCCTATGCGCTTCAGGCGCTGGAAAATACACAGAAGATTGCGGACCGGTGCCATGTAGAGATTGAATTCGGTGTGACGAAGCTGCCGAAGTTCGACGTGCCGGATGGGTTTACTTCCTGGGAATATCTGAACAAATTATGTTTTGACGGATTGGAAAAACGGTATGGTGAGCCGGGACAGGAACTGGTGGACCGCCTTAATTATGAATTGGGTGTCATCAAAAACATGGGATATGTTGACTACTTCCTGATCGTCTGGGACTTTATTCATTTCGCAAGGGAAAATGGAATCATGGTAGGACCGGGCCGTGGATCGGCGGCCGGAAGTATCGTGGCGTATACCCTGGGGATCACGAATATTGATCCCATTCGGTATCAGCTTCTTTTTGAGCGTTTTCTGAATCCGGAACGTGTGTCCATGCCGGATATTGACGTGGATTTCTGCTTCGAGAGAAGGCAGGAAGTCATTGATTATGTTGTGCGCAAATATGGCAAAGATCAGGTGGCACAGATCGTTACCTTTGGTACTCTGCAGGCCCGGGGCGTGATCCGCGATGTGGGACGTGTCATGGACCTTCCGTATGCATTTGTGGATTCCATCTCCAAGATGGTTCCGAAGGAACTGAATATTACGCTGGACAAAGCCCTGAAAATGAATCCGGAACTTAAGAAGTTATATGATGAGAATCCGCAGGTGAAGGAACTGATCGATATGTCAAAGCGCCTGGAAGGTTTGCCGAGACATACATCCATGCATGCGGCAGGTGTTGTAATCTGCCAGAAAAATGTAGACGAATTCGTTCCGCTGGCTCTGGGGGCGGATAATACGGTGATCACTCAGTTTACCATGACTACATTGGAAGAACTGGGACTTCTGAAAATGGATTTTCTGGGACTGCGCACACTGACTGTGATTCAGGATGCGATCAACCTGGTGGAGGAGAGTACCGGAGAGCGGATCATTCCGGAAGAGCTGGATTACAATGACCCGGCGGTGATGGAGCTTCTGGGAAGCGGCAAGACGGACGGAGTCTTCCAGCTGGAAAGTGCGGGGATGAAGAGCTTCATGAAGGAACTGAAGCCGCAGAGTCTGGAAGATATTATCGCGGGAATCTCTCTGTACCGCCCGGGGCCGATGGATTTCATTCCGCAATATATAAAAGGAAAGAATCACCCGGAACTTATCACCTATGACTGCCCGCAGCTGGAGCCGATCCTGGAACCTACATACGGCTGTATCGTTTATCAGGAACAGGTTATGCAGATCGTGCGGGATCTGGCCGGATATACGCTGGGGCGAAGTGACCTTCTGCGCCGTGCGATGAGTAAGAAAAAAGCGGATGTGATGCAGAGAGAGCGCCAGAATTTTGTCTACGGCAATCCGGAAGAGAACGTTCCGGGATGCGTGGCAAATGGAATTTCGGAGGAGATTGCAAATAAAATCTACAATGAGATGATCGATTTCGCAAAGTACGCATTTAACAAGTCGCATGCGGCGGCATATGCAGTTGTCGCATATCAGACGGCCTATCTGAAATATTATCATCCGGTGGAATACATGGCGGCTCTTATGACATCCGTTATCGATAATCCGGGAAAGGTGGCAGAATATATTTACAGCTGCAGGCAGATGGGAATTAAGATCCTGCCTCCGGATATTAATCGCGGAGTAGGTAATTTCTCAGTGGATAACGGAAACATTCGTTATGGTCTGGCTGCGATTAAAAGCATTGGGCGTCCGGTCATCGAATCTATTATCGAAGAGAGAAAACTGAGGGGAGAATTTAAAAATCTGAAAGACTTCATTGAACGGCTTTCCAACAAAGAAGTGAACAAACGAACCGTGGAGAATTTCATTAAGTCCGGTGCGTTTGACAGTCTGAAAGGAACCCGGAAGCAGCTCATGATGATCTATATCCGTGTTATGGATCAGGTGAATCAGGAGAAGAAATATTCTATGACCGGTCAGATGTCACTGTTCGATATTGTTGATGAAGAGCAGAAGAAAGAATTCGAGATAACTCTGCCGGATGTGGGAGAATATCAGAAGGAGACGCTTCTCGCTTTTGAAAAAGAAGTTCTGGGCGTATACCTGAGCGGACATCCACTGGAGGAATACGAAGAAAAATGGAGAAACAATATTTCGGCTACCACACAGGATTTTCAGCTGGATGAGGAGACCGGCGTGACAAAGGTGCGTGACGGTGCGAAAGAGATCATCGGAGGAATGATCACTTCGAAAACGATCAAATACACAAAAAAGAACCAGACCATGGCATTTATCACCATAGAGGATCTGATGGGAACCGTGGAGGTCGTGATTTTCCCGAGAGATTACGAGAAAAATCAGCAGTATCTCCAGGAGGACAGCAAAGTCTTTGTGAAGGGAAGAGTTTCCGAGGAGGACGATAATGCCAGCAAACTGATCTGTGAGGAAATCATCCCATTTGAGAGAACAAGGAAAGAACTCTGGCTTCAATATGAGAATAAGGCGGCATATCTTGCTGATGAAAAGCATTTGTTCGCGATGATAGCGGACAGCGAGGGGGATGATGCGGTGGTCATTTACTGCAAAGCGGAACGTGCCGTAAAGCGTCTTCCGAAGAACAGGAATATTAAAATAGAGCCGGGAATCTTGAGCAGGTTGACGAATTATTTTGGAGAATCTTGTGCAAAAGTAGTGGAAAAACCCATTGAAAAGATGTATTAAATAGAGTACAATGTAACTTGAGAATGTGAATTATTTGGCATACTTTAAAATCCTACAACAGAAGGAGACGGAGGAAAACATATCATGGCAGAAAAAATTATCAGAACAATCGGAGTGTTGACCAGCGGTGGAGATGCACCGGGAATGAATGCGGCGATCCGTGCGGTAGTAAGGACAGCTTTAGGAAAAGGCCTCAAGGTACGCGGAATCAGAAGAGGATATTCAGGACTTCTCAACGAAGAGATTATTGATTTAAGTGCCAGAGATGTATCGGATACGATCCAGAGAGGTGGAACGATTCTTCAGACAGCACGTTGCGAAGAGATGCGTACCATTGAGGGACAGCAGAAGGCAGCAGCGATCTGCAAGAAGTACGGAATCGACGGTCTGGTAGTTATTGGAGGAGACGGTTCTTTCAAAGGGGCCCAGAAGCTTTCTGATTATGGTGTAAATACGATCGGACTTCCGGGAACGATCGACCTTGACATTGCCTGTACAGAATACACGATTGGATTTGATACTGCTGTTAATACAGCTATGGAAGCAATCGATAAGGTACGTGATACATCTACATCTCATGAAAGATGCAGTATCATTGAGGTTATGGGACGTGACGCCGGATACCTTGCATTATGGTGCGGAATTGCCAATGGTGCAGAGAGAATTCTTCTTCCGGAGGAACACGATTACAACGAAGAGAAGATCGTGGCAGATATCAAGGAAAACAGAAAGCGCGGTAAGAAGCATTATATCATTATCAATGCCGAAGGTATCGGAGATTCTATGAATATGGCTAAGAGAATCGAAGAGGAGACAGGTATGGAGACCCGTGCAACGATCCTCGGACACATGCAGCGTGGAGGAAGCCCGACAGCGAAAGACCGTGTATACGCTTCCATCATGGGTGCGATGGCCGTAGATCTCCTTCTGGAAGGAAAGACGAACCGAGTAGTAGGATATAAACATGGCGAGTACATTGATTTCGACATCAATGAAGCACTGGCAATGCAGAAAGGAATTCCGCAGTACCAGTACGATATCGCACAGCAGCTCGCATTATAAATAATTGATTGGAAAGATTGTATGACGCAAGAGGTTTTACTTACGATTTCCGGACTCCATCAGATGGAGTTTATGGAAAACGGGGATGAAGAGAATGAACCGATCGAAGTGATCACCCCGGCAAGCTATTTTTTGAAAAACGACAAGCATTATGTCATATATGACGAATTGGTTGAGGGAATGCCGGGGGTAATCAAGAACAAGGTTAAGATTACCGGAACTGATACGCTCGAGATCATGAAGAGCGGGCTTACCCATGCACATATGGTATTTGAGAAGAATAAGTCGAATCTGACTTATTACGATACTCCGTATGGACAGATCCAGGTGGGGATTCATACCCGTGATATGGATGTCAACGTAACGGATGACCTGATTTGGGTGGAAGTGGAGTATGGTCTGGACATCAATCATGAAGCTATGGCCGACTGCCGGATATCCATGAATATCCGACCGAAGCAGGCGGCGGATCGTGTGCTGAAATAGAAAATAAATTATAAAAAGAATGACGTCAATGTTGTTACACTGACGTCATTTTTTTGCCATGAATATTATTTCTTTGTCTCGTCTTTCTTGAAGCGTGCAAAGAAACCTTTCTTTTTCTTCGGGGCTTCGAGTGGTCCGCGCAGTCCTCTTACGGCTGTTATGTAAATGCCGCTTACGGTTGCTTTAACCTCTTTCTTGACCGGAATGAGGTCATAGATCGCAGCGTCACACATCAGGTTCATGATCTTCGGTCCGACTTTGGCTTTAACAACCGGAACTTTGGAACGGCGAAGATATTTCGGTGTGCTTTCCATTACAACTGCAGGAAAACCGGCATCTTTAAGGCGCATCTTACCTTTATCGATAATCAGCATAGTCACCTGTTGTGCGGCAGCGTCCATGATCTCCTGCTGCTCTGCCTGTTTCTTCTCCGCTTTCTTACCCAGGAAATATAAGGCAACTACAACAATGATTAAAATTACCAGAATTACCAGTAAAACGATTGTCACTTTGCTCATGATCCCGTCCTCCTAATACATATTATCCATATGACATTGTACCATTATTTGTCGGGGGGCGCAAGCGGTTTCGTGATTCGCAAAAAGACAGTTATTAAATTAGCATGAAATCCCTTTCCATTTTAAAAAAATTGTCATATAATCAAAATGTATGTGTCTGCAAAAAAGGTGTGTCGATATGTGGAGCAACAACAGCTTGGGTCTCATTTCGAACAGATACAAATAAGAAGACTATGAGGTGTAAAATATGAAAAAGAAATTTGTTTCGCTGGTTGCGGGACTGTGTGCGTCCGCTGTGATCCTTGGCGGATGCTCCGGCAAAATTTCCAATGATTATGTAACGATCAGCCAGTATAAAGGGCTGGAGGTTGAGAAGCAGGAAGCGGAAGAAGTAACGGATGAAGATGTGGAAAGCTATGTTCAGAGTATGTGTGAAGCAAATTCTACATCCACAGAAGTAACAGACCGTGCAGCGCTGGACGGAGATACTGTTACGATTGATTATGAAGGCAAGATGGATGGAGTGCCGTTTGATGGAGGTTCGGCAGTGGATGCTCCTCTGACGTTAGGATCCAACAGTTTTATAGATGGTTTTGAAGAAGGAATTGTGGGACATGGGATCGGCGAGACATTTGATCTGAATCTGACATTCCCGGACCCATACCCGAATAACCCGGATTTTTCAGGAAAGCCGGTTGTCTTTACTGTTACGGTAAAAGGAATCACTGAAGTTCATGTGCCGGAGCTGACGGATGAGCTTGTGAAGACGCTTTCTGATACCGCTTCAACCGTTGAAGAATATAAACAGGAAGTGCGCGAGTTCCTGAAGGAAAACAACGAATCATCAGCCAGAAACATGCTGAAAAGCAGTGCGTGGGATGCGTTGATGGAGAATGCCCAGGTGACCAAATATCCGCAGGATGAACTTCAGGAAATGATAGATACGATTCAGGGGCAGATGGAACAGAATGCGGCTTATTACGGTGTGGAATTTGAAGAGTACAGAGATACGTATCTGGAAATGGATGAAGAGACGTATCAGACAGAACTGACAAAAGCAGCGAAGGAACGCCTTAAAGAGCTGTTGGTGATGGATCTGGTGATTGAAAAAGCAAAGATCGATGTTTCGGATGAAGCGCTCGATAAGAAATACGAAGAATATGCCCAGCAGACCGGTTACGGAAGCGTTGAGGAGCTGAAATCCGTTATGGAATCTTACGGAAGTCTGGAAGATTTAGAGCAGATGGCAAAGATGGATCTTGTGCAGGACTATCTCGCAGATAATTGTAAACAGGTTGAGAAGAAGGACGAGAATTAGCGCTCACAAGAAGAAAGAGGACAATTCATGATAAAAGCAGTGTTATTCGATATGGATGGGATTTTGATCGATACGGAGAAATACCTGACGGTCTACAAGCAGAAGGCAATGCGCGAAGCCGGATACAGGATGTCTCTGGAGGACGCGTATCTGTTTCGGAGTCTGGATGCAAAATTTGCCAGAGTGAAAGCAAAGGAAATGTACGGGGCGGATTTTGATTATGACGGGATCCGGGGACGCAGGCAGCAGCTTATGGCAAAACATATTGAGAAATATGGACTTGAGACGAAGCCGTTTGTGAGAGAGACGCTCACAGAACTGAGAAGACGAGGTTTTCAGACTGCGGTCGTGACTGCGACAGAGGAGACGCGGGCAGTGCGCTATCTGAAGATGGTCGGATTTGCGGATCTTTTTGATGAAATTATCAGCGCCTCCATGGTGGAAAATGGGAAACCCTGTCCGGATGTATATCTTCATGCCTGCGAGAAGATCAGAAAGAAACCGGAGGAATGTCTTGCGGCAGAGGATTCACCGAATGGTGTCCGTGCTGCATGGAGTGCCGGCTGCCATGTCGTGATGGTGCCGGATCTCACCGAACCGACGAAAGAGACTGCAGAAATGGCGGATTATGTGGTAAAGAATCTGGGAGAGATTCCGGAACTTCTGATGTTAAAATAAAAGGAAAGAGTAAAATGCAGGAACAGCATCCGATGTATGCCGGAAGCCTCCTGCGTTTTGAGGTGATGAGATGGATTTTGAAAGAGCAAAACAGAAATTCGAGGAGTATCTGGACGGTTATGACCGTGCGGACGATAAGATCAATCTGAAAATCATACATACGTATCAGGTGGTAGAATGCAGTGGTGAAATCGCGCGAAGAATGAAGTTGTCCGAAGAGGATACAGATCTTGCGAAAATGATAGGATTACTTCATGACATCGGGCGTTTTGAACAGTTAAAACGTTTCAATAGTTTTGATCCGGGGATGATGAACCATGCAAAATACGGAGCTGAGATTTTGTTCCGGCAGGGAATGATCCGGGAATTTCTTGAAGAAGACACTTGGGATGATATCATTTACATGGCGATCGACCGGCACAGTGATTTTCAGTTGGAAGGAATAGAAGATGAGCGGACACTCATGCACGCTAAAATAATCCGTGATGCAGACAAACTGGATAACTGCCGTGTGAAGCTGGAAGAAAAACTGGAAACACTTCTGGAGAAACCGCTTGATGTGCCGGGGCAGGATGTGATCAGTGACGAAGTCTGGAGATCCTGCCAGGAACAGAAATCCATTCTTTCAGAAAGTCGAAAAACATCCATGGACTACTGGGTGTCTTATGTAGCGTATTTTTATGATATTAATTATAAGGAAACGATGGAAATCATTCTGGAGAACGATTATATTTCACAGATCATACACCGGATCACATATAAGAATCCGGAAACCCGTGCTAAAATGGAAATGCTGGAACAGCAGATTCTGGAATATGCCCGTCGGATGACGGATGATCATATATAAAATATTACGAGGTGAAGGAAAAATGGAAAGAGAAAAGAACGAGAACACCATACGCATGATTCAGGAGCTGACGGATGCGGCGGGGGCATCCGGATTTGAGGATGAGGTGATCCTGACTGCAAAAAAATACGGAGAAGAATTCGTACAGACTGAGGAAGACTGTCTGAGAAATCTCTATTTGTATCGTAGAAAAAATACAGGAAATAAGCCGGTTATGATGTTGGATGCCCACAGTGATGAAGTGGGCTTGATGGTTCATTCCATCAAGCCGAATGGAACACTGCGCTTCGTGACCCTCGGAAGATGGACCGATCAGGCACTTCCGGCATCGAAGGTACTGGTACGCAATCGTTATGGGAAATATATACCGGGCATTGTGGCATCGAAACCACCACATTTTATGACCCCGGCGGAGCGTCAGGCAGGAGGAAGCACGGATATCCAGTCCCTGGTGATCGACGTGGGAGCTGTGAGCAAAGAGGATGCAGTGGAGAATTTCGGAATACGGATCGGCGAACCTGTAGTTCCGGATGTCTCATTTACTTATGATGAGCAGCATGATATTATGATGGGCAAAGGATTTGATTGCCGAATCGGATGTGCGGCGCTGATCGAGACGATGCGAAGGCTTGCAGAAGAAGAACTGGCGGTGGATCTGGTCGGAGTCCTTTCTTCTCAGGAAGAAGTCGGAGAAAGAGGCGTAAGAGTTGCGGTGAACAAGGTTGCGCCGCAGATCGCACTTTGCTTTGAAGGCTGTCCGGCTGACGATACCTTTACAGAACCCTATGCGATTCAGACGGCGCTGAAGAAAGGCCCGATGCTCCGCTTTATGGACTGCTCGGTAATCTGCTCTCCGCGGTATCAGAGATATGTGCTGGATCTGGCAGAAGAAAAGCACCTGGCCGTTCAGGCTTCCGTACGGGAAGGAGGCGGAAACAACGGAGCGATCATCAACACCGCAATGGATGGAATCCCTGCAATCGTTGTGGGAGTTCCGGTGCGATACATTCATTCACCAAATGGAATTACGTCTTATTATGATTTTGAGGCGACGGTTCAGCTCGCGGTTGAAGTGGTGCGTTCTATGTCGGAAGAAGTGATTCGGTCATTTTAGTGGAACAGATGAAATGTCTTTTTAATAAGAGTTTTACAAAGAAAACCCTATAAAATGAGGAGTGCCGATGCCCAGCGAACTGAGCATCGGCGTTTATGAAAAAGAAAAAATTTATATGAAAAAGTTATTGCCTTTGTTTGATTATTAGTATACGGGAAAAATGTGATAAAACTGTGATAAGAATTTAAAAGAATTATGAATAGAACGTGAATAAGTGTTCATAAAAGGAGGAGAAGTACGGACAGTGAAGGAAATACATATGATTTTGCATTTCGAATGAATTATAGTGGAGTCATTTGCGATGAGCGTGTCGGAAAATATCGAATAGGAACGAAGTAAGATGAAAAAATATTCAGAAGATTTGCTTCAGAAAATAAAAGAACGGATCAATCCTCTATTACATTCACGGAGGCGGTTTCTTTGGCGGTCATCCGGGCATCGTAGAAGAGTCCGTAAAAATGTTTGTGGCAAAGACGGATCTTTGTAGGCGGAGACAGCGCAGGCGGCAATCTGACACAGTATTGTACAACCAGAGACTGGGAAGATGGTGCGCATATGGTGAGAGGACAGATGCTTCTGTATCCGACGCTCAACATGGCAAAGGTGGAAGATGAATATTATCATCCGTCCATGGATCAGTTTGAGATGGCACCGAAACAGAAAAGAGGACTTACCAAAATGATCGGCATGTTCGGAGGAATGACGGACGGGCTGGAAGCCATACTCGGAACGGGCGATGCAAAGAATGATTATCTGAATCCATATACGAGAGATCCGAAGAAAAATCCACCGACATTTGTGACGGTCGGAGAACATGATTTCCTGAAGCTGGAGACACTTGGGTATGCGGTGAAGCTGCATAATGCCGGGGTGGATACTACGGCGGTATTGTATAAGGGATTTGGCCATGCATATTTTGATAACGCGGGAGTTTATCCTCAGTGCGAAGACTGTATCGATGAGATGGCCAGATTTATGCCGGAACATTAAAATGGGAATAATGATATGAAAAGCATATCAATTCATTCACTCGGAAGTTCCTCTAGAGATATACGGTTATCATAAATATTGCGAAAATATATGACGCGGAGAGGAGTTTTATCTTTCTCCGCGTCATTTTTAGCAATTCGTCTGTGAATACTCTTCGTAATAGCTTTTCGCCTCTTCGTTTGTCAGAGAAAAAAGCTTTTGTAATTTTAAGATGCTTTTTTCGGGGGGCATGCCTTCCTCAATATGATCGATGACGAATGCCCGTATGCCAGCTTCTCTCCCGATTTTCTCACCTTCTTCTCTGGCTTCTTCACGTTCTTGCCGTAGATGCCGTTCCTGATCATATTCATAAATACTCACACTCTTCGCCTCCGCTCTGTTTTTCTCCAGAAAATCTGAAAGAATTCCTTCTGCAATACACTCTGTAATTGCTCGTTCCACTGCATCTTCCAGATTCATTACTTTCGCGTACTGTCTTACTCTTGCTGTATATTCAGAATAATCTTTTAACGTTTTGCAAGAATTCATAAGTTCCTGATTATGGCCCGGATTGATGTTCAAAAGAAGAGCTTTCAATTCCAGTGCAGGATATAGTTCTTTATATTCCTCATTGTTCAGAAACGACTTCGGAGTTTTGAACAAGTCTGACAGTGGCAGCAGAACCCTGTCAGGCAATTGCTCTTCGCCATTGTAGAATATTACGAAAAATGGAACAGGAATCATAACTGCCTTATGTCCGTATAAATTTTCTTTCCTGGTAAGAACTGAATATAAGTCTGCTATATACATCAGATATCGAAGCGGAAGGTTCGGGCTATAAGTGGATTGGTGCTCATACAGTGACAATCTGGAATCAATGATAAATGAGATATCATTGTGCATTGCCATATAGATTGCATTTTCCAGTGTGTTAATTTCCAACAGTTCTGGGTCTGTGTAATTGGTCTTTCCAGTTGCATTATAAAGTCCAAGCAGTTCTTTCTTATCACTAAACAACATCTCGAAGATTCTGGCTTTATAGATGCGGTTTGCATGGGGCTGCACCTGCGCAGCTTCCGCAGGGACCGTTTCTGTCTGGAAGCTGTTTTGGAGCTCGTTTTTTCCTGTTTTGTTCATATAATAACCTCCTTTGAAATTGTGCAGGAGGCCAAAAAACAGAATACCGAAAGCCGTTTCCTTTGAAACCTCTCTGCTGTTGTATGGGAATAAAAGCATCGAGATTTCATGAATTAGAAAATTTCAAGAATGTTCAGATGCGATGATTACGCATAAAAGAATCTGATTTAATGCTTTGAAGAAATTGTATCACATAGAATTAGGAAATGCTATAGGAATTTTTAGGTTTATCTACTGATTAGATGTTTTCCAATTATGTTTCACACAGTAGCTAGCATTTACTGCGGGCTACGTGCCAATTGTAACGCCTTCCGGACAAAGCAGGAAAATAATTTCCTCATGGCCGAAGAATGGAAGAACATGGCTTCCGGATGCCACTGTACTCCTACGGCGAAGGGATGTCCAATAAGTTCTATAGCTTCTACCGTTCCGTCTGAGGTATGTGCGCAGGCAATCACATTTTCTCCGGTCAGATGTATGCTTTGATGATGAAAACTGTTGGTATAAAGAGAGTCTCCTGTGATCGTGTGCAGAAGACTTTCTTTTTCAATAAATACCTGATGACTGACATCACTTCTGTTCTGCGAGGTTTGCGTATGCAGAAATGGAGTTCCGGGCTGGAGTGAGAGATCCTGATATATGGTTCCTCCGGCAGCCAGATTTATAAGCTGCATACCACGACAGATACCTAATAGTGGTTTTCGTAATTTTAAAATTTCTTCTGTGAAATGAATTTGGAATACATCCAGTTCCAGGTTTGTTTCTCCGATACCCGGGAGAGGATTCTCGTCGAAAAGAAGTGGTGTGAAATCGCCGCCTCCTGGAAGAAGAAAACCGTCACAGAGTGAAAGAATACCGGTGACATCCCAGTCCGGCGGAAATACGGGGATCAGTATGGGAAGTCCGCCTGAGAGCCGGATGGCAGTCACATAGCTGTCTGGTACAAAATGTTGTTTATCCTTCATTCCACATGTCAGAATTCCAATCACAGGATTCATTTCCAAAGCCCTCCTTTTTGCTGTAGGCTGTTACAGAATATGTCTTTCACAGAGGAAATATGTGTGTCAGTCCGAAAAGATTTCACAGAAATTTTGTTTTTATTATGTTTTATAAATGTTATACTGTTCAAGTAGGACGGCGAGTCTTGTGTATTTCACTGGCAGTTAATCTGATTACGGATCGTTCGCTGGACCAGTATGACCCGGTTGAAGAAGTGGAGAATAGACAATTTATCTTGAAATAAGGAAGGGCAGAGGGGCTAAGAAATAGCTGCTCGGCTATAACGAAGGAGAAATGACAGAAAATGAACGCACTGATACTGGAAGGGGGAACCTTCCGACCTATATTTTCCTGCGGTGTCATGGATGCACTGTTGGATAACGATGTAAATTTTGATTATGTAATTGGAGTTTCGGCGGGGATCACCGATGGAGTTTCGTATGTTTCAAAGCAGAAAAAGAGAAACTATCATATTCTGATGAATCACCGACATGACAAACGGTATGTGGGGCTTCGGAATTACCTGACGGACAGAAGCCTGTTTGGCCTGAAGTATGCATATGAGACCATACCGAAAGAGATTTATCCGTTTGATTGGGAGACTTACCGGAACAATCCGACAGAAGTGCGTGTGGGCGTTACGAATGCCGAAACCGGGGAAGCGGAATATCTGGATGGAAAAGATCTGGAAGAGACCTGTGGCATGCTCAAGGCAACTTGCGCGATCCCGTTCGTGTTCCCGGCAATTGAACTGAATGGGAAGAAGTATTATGACGGCGGGATCTGTGATCCGATTCCGGTGCGCAAGGCGGAGGCGGACGGACATCCGAAGATGCTGATCGTTCTTACAAGGCCGAAAGGATATATAAAAACACTGTCAAAGGCGAATGTCGCGGCAGCGAAGGCGCTCCGCAAGAAGTTCCCTAAACTGGTGCGTCCGCTGATGACAAGGCACATGATGTATAATGAGACGGTTGCCTACTGCGAGAAGCTGGAGCGGGAAGGAAGAGCCGTGATCTTAAGGCCGACGAAAGAAGTACAGATTGATTCATTTGAAAAAGATCTGGAGAAAATCGACAGGATCTATCAGTATGGATACGATGAGACGGTGAAGAATCTGGAGAAGATAAAAGAAGTTTGCTTTGACATTTAAACGATAAGTTCAATGAAAAGAGGGACATATTTGTATTCATATCCAACAATAGATAAAGTAAAAACAGGAAGAAGAATCAAGGCTCTTATGAAAAAAAGAGGATTGAATGTGAAAAATGTTAAGGAATACCTTGAACTTGGCAGTGTGCAGAGTGTCTATCACTGGCTGGATGGCAGCAGTATGCCCACCATCGATAATCTTTATGCGCTGAGTGAACTACTGCAGGTGCCGATCGATGATATGCTGTGTGGGAATAGAGAGTTGAAGAGAAATGATGGGCAGAGGAATTTTGCTAAAAGAGTACAGTGTTATTATAAGAAGTTGGTGGAGAGGATTCAGGGCAGAATGGTTTAGCTGTATTTATACGGATTGAGGAACCACGCAAGTGACGAAAGCGCCGGAAATCGGCGATGCAAGAGTGGCTTACTTGATAAAACGGTACGCCAAAGGGTAAGATTGAAACGTAGAGAGGAGGAAGAACGATGGATTTCGGGAAACAGATCAGACAGATTCGGAAAGACGCCAAACTGACACAGGAGCAGATGGCGGCAAAGCTGAATGTATCCAGGCAGGCCGTCTCAAACTGGGAGAACAATAAGAATCTTCCCGATCTGGAAATGATCATTACGATTTCCAGAGTGTTTGGCCTTTCTATGGATCAATTAATGGTAGTGTCAAGTAATCTATGAAAAAACTGAGTAATAAAAATAGGCTCAGATGAACCTTGAAAATTGCAGATATGTTAGTGATTGGTAGTGTACGCCACCCTTCCGGTGGCTGTTTTTCCTTCCGGCTCGGAATCTAAGAACAGTTAACGGCTTCACCGTGTTGTTGTTTCAGGATGGTCTGCTGGCCAAGGAAGATGAGAAGCTGCCACTTACCTGGCATGTTGTCAGCACCTTGCAACAGATCCACTTCGTTTAGAACTTTGTATTTATTGTGTTTGTGCGGACGAAGGAAGTTATAGTAAGCACCCCAGAGAGCAAGGTCGTAGTTGGCACCGTCGATGTTGTCAAAACCATTTGTGTGACGATAAGAAGCCTTATAGGTGCGGTTCAGCCGTTCAATCATTTGTTTGAATGGTCGGTGTTCTGTAGAAACAGCATCGTCGTTGGTAAGTCCAATAACCTGAGTGATTTTGAATGTAAAGTCTTTTCCGAACTTCTTTCCGAATTCCATTGCGGCAAGTGGGTAGGCGCTGTATCCGTCAGCGATAAATTTAAAGTTTTCCGGAAGCTTTGCAAGCCCCTGAAAAGCCATACGCATGGCGAGGATGCAGGGACCGACACCACGATTGTCAGAAACCTGGTAGCCGATGATGGATCGGGTGGCGGCATTCATGATGAGCCAGATGTAGGTCTTGATACCACGGATTTTTATGTAGGTTTCGTCAGCTGTGAACACATCCCCCTTTTCGTAGGGATACTGATCAACAAAAAGTTTGATGCAGACGGCGGCAGTCTTGCAGTAGTTGGCGATCTGCTGATGGGAGATGCTGATGTTATATAGGTCTTTGAGAGCCTGAGAAGTTTTGCGCAGGGAAAGACCGAGGTTAACATGAAGAGTCAGACATAAGGACATGACATGCGCGTTGTGCTTGCTGAATTTCAAGGAAGAGGCATTCTTTGGCAGGGTAGACAAATCCATGCTGAAAAAATCCATCGTGAACTCACGGTAGATATAGTGGAGCTTATATTTATTTTTGCCGTAATCCTCTTTTAGATCTTCCTTATCCACTTTTTTGAGGTTGTGGAGATAGTAAGGGCATTTGGGATTGACACACTTATGGACGATAAAGTGCTTGCGGTCTTTCTTTGGGACTAGAGTATTGCCACAGTGCGGACAGCGTAGTTTCACAGAGGAGAATCGACTTGCATCCGGGGAGAACCTTGCATCGCAGACCTTACAGAGCAGCTGACCTTTGGAACCGTTGTTTTTGTATAGGAATGGTTTCGGTGCATTGCAGCGGGGGCAGGTGCAGTCATCAGGAATATTACATTCTGATCGGCGGATGACAGGGCGAATCTTCTTACCATAACGTTTTTCGTAGTAAGGGATTAGATCCTTGTAAGTCCAGTCCTGGCGGAAGTCGGTGATCAGAGGGAGTTCATCAATCTTGAACTTTTGGTATTTGGGAGAATGGGAATCATCAAAAGCCCATTGCTTAAGAGGAATGTATCTGCAGATAAAGTTGAGAAGCCAGCAGTTTTGCTGGTAAAGATATTGAATAATTGAGAGTAAGTATTGTATAATGTCCATGAGCATTGGCTCCTTTCGAGGTAATGGATTTGTGGTGAACTCATTATACACGAAAAGGGAGGTCAATGCTCTTCAAAAAACTTCTCGGGCATGAGATTCCGGACGGAAAATGGGGTGGAGAATTGGGAATGAACGATGCGATTTGTCAGATGTATTACGCAAAGAGTCCGGCCGCACGCCTGATATATAAGATATTAACCAACCTTAAGAAAAAAAGTGAAGAGAAAGGAAAACCGGATCTGAATATTCTCTTCATTTACAATATGCCGTTCCGTGGAATTGCCAAAATGACAAACGGAATGGTAAGCATGGACATGGTCAGAGGAATGGTGACAGCAGTCAACGGACATTTCTTCCGGGGAATGAAACAGATCATATCAGGCTTCTTTAAAAATTCAAAGGAAAATAAAGCCTACACAGCAAAAATTTCCCGTAAGTAAAAGTGAGGTATAAAAATGGGTAATTTGAAAGAAAAATGGATGAGCATTTGGGGTGGATTTGAAGAAAAACATCCCAAACTGGCAAAATGGGTATATCAGATTTTTTACTTCTTTGTGTTCAGCATGGGCGTTACCGTATTCCAGTATCTGGTCTTCACATTCATGCCGGGGATCCTCGGAATCGGCCTTGCCGGAACAGAATTCATGTGGCCACAGAAAGAAATGCATCTCTTCGGAGTGGATTTTACATGGAGCCTTTTGGGATATAACGTACTTCGTGATGCCAGCGGAGCGGTTATGATAGGGGGCGGACTTGGATATTTTATCAGTTACGAAATGGGTTCGTTTCTTGCGCAATGCATTAATTTTCCTCTGCAGAGAAATATCACTTTTAAGAGTAAAGGAAATCCTTTTTACCAGGCAATGTGGTACTTTATCGCATGGGTAGTAATATCGCTGATATGTAACGGATTCAATAATTTATGGATGCCGATCGCATCAGCATATGTTCCGCCTGCAGTTTATAATCTGCTCGTAACCTTCATTACAGGTGGAGTTTCCATGGTAATCTTCTTCTTTGTATTCAAGATTATCTTTCCGGAAGGAGAGAAATAGGGACGTTGCAAAGGATTTTGACGTAATATTTCGTGCAATTCACAAACAATTAATACATTTGTTTAAAGACATGGCTTTTGCCCCCAACATCGTGTCAAGATGCAACGTCCCTATTTCTCCCATGCGCCAAGTTCCGAGACGGCAGATTCCCTGAATTCACTGATCGCGACGGATGAACTTCAGAAAACGATTCTTTACTCCCTGAATCCGAATGATAATGAGGCGATCGGAACGATCCTCGGATGCTTCCAGGGAACAGAGGCTGCCGGCAAGATCCAACAGGGAAGTGCATGGTGGTTCAACGATCACAAGCAGGGAATGATCGCGCAGATGACATCCCTGGTAAATCTCGGGCTGCTCGGAAACTTTGTGGGAATGCTGACAGATTCCAGAAGCTTCCTGTCCTACACAAGACATGAGTATTTCCATAGAATCATGCGCGAACTGATCGGCGGATGGGTAGAAAACGGAGAATACCCGGCGGACTACAAGGCATTGGAAAAGATCGTATGCGGAATTTCTTATAATAATGCAGTAAAATACTTTGGATTTGAGTTATAAACCATGCAGGATATGACGAAAGGAAAAATGAGGGGAGAGAAGACCGGTAAATAAAAATTTCCTTGCAGCCATGATTCAAAATGGCCTGCAAGGAAATTTTTTTTTATACAAATTACAAAGAATTTATGCGTTCTTGTCTAGCCAGTTCATTGCTACTTGAGCGTAGATTGCCGCACCTGTGGATAAGATATCCTCGTTAAATAAAACCTTTGGATTGTGCTGCCCAACACGTTTGGAAGGATCTTCCGGTCCGGCACCGATCATGTAGTAAGAACCAGGCACTTTATCGGTAATTTCAGCGAAATCTTCTGAGCCCATTCCGTGGCCGCCACGAATGACCTGAATCTGCGGCAGCATGGATTTAACGGTATCCTCTACCAGAGCAGTTACGGCATCATCTGTAACGACACTTGGGCACGAACTTAAGGTTTCATATTCCATCTGGCAGCGGTAAGTCATGGCAACACCTTTGGCAACCTCTTCAATTCGTTTAACAAGTCTTTCGCGAACCTCTTTCTTAAAGGTACGAAGAGTTCCCTGAAGAACGGCACGCTCAGGAATTACATTCGATACATCGCCTGCAGCAAGCTGGCCGATTGTAAGAACAGCTTCTTCCGTTCCGCCGATCTCACGTGCGATCAGTGACTGAAGGGCAAGATAGACCTGAACGGCTGCGTTGATCGGATCAACACAAGCTTCCGGCATAGAGCCGTGTCCGCCATGACCGATCAGTGTGATTTTAAAACCGTCTACAGAAGACATTGGCTCTTTGCCGGTCATGATAATACCCTTCGGAATGATTGCGATTACATGCATTGCAAAAGCAGCATCCACATGCGGATTCTCCAGCACACCTGCCGCTACAGCTTTTTTAGCACCCTGGAATACTTCCTCTCCTGACTGGAATAACAATTTAACCGTTCCTTTTAATTCATCTTCATGCGCTTTTAAGAGCTTTGCCGCACCCAGCAAGAAAGTTCCGTGCATGTCATGACCACATCCGTGCATGCAGCCATTGGTGGATTTAAACGGTACATCAGCTTCCTCCGTCACAGGAAGTGCGTCTACATCACTGCGGAGCATGAAACACTTTTCCCCCGAACCGATCGTTGCTTCAATGCATGAAATATCTTCGTATACTTTGTATGAAATTCCCATCTCGTCTAATCTCGCTTTGATAAATGCAATTGTCTGAGGGAGAGTTGTTCCCGTCTCCGGAATCTGATGAAGCGATCTTCTCCATTCAACAAGTTGTCCCTGCAGTTCGGCAGCCTCTTTTAATAATTCATTTCCCATCATGAAATCTCCTCCTGTTCTTAAATTGGTGAATAATTGTATTGTAGCACAATTTGCAGGGTACAATTATAAAATTTTTATGATATAATAAGTCCTTAAGAGTGTAACGGAGCAGCGATGGTATTTCATTGTACTAAATACCAAGGTAAAGGCGGAGTATTCCAAGGGTGAGCAAATGGGCAGGATAAAACCAATAGTTAAGCATTTTATTCTGTTTGCCACGCTCGCCGTTATATGTAAGTGTCAGACCAAAGCCTAAAAGTGACCAAGGCTGTGTATACATGGAAGCGTAACCAAAAGGAATGCAAAGAGCGGCACATCATGGAACAGATAAAAGAAATAACCGATTAAAATAGCGTGGTGCTCATAATCAAGACTCAAATATATGGCAGCTATGCACATTATGATAATAATAATCCACGATACAAAATACCAAAGCACTTTTGGCAGCTTCTGCATTTTTTCTTTTAAAATGTCTATACTCCATATTGTCATGAGAACAAACGCCAGAGTGAACATGACGTTATTCCAGTTCATATTAAAAAAACATGCCGTTGTAAACATATCAAAAGGTACTTCTGATATTACACCGAATAACAGTAAATTAAACAGATATTTCTTTCGGCTTCGGGTTTTGAAATAACCTTCAACCAGCAAAAAACAAAACAATGGGAATGCAATTCTGCCGATAATGTCAAATAGATTACTCACAACAGTAAGGACTCCGTCATTTGAAGTCAGATTTGGATAAATCAGTGCTTTGTTTACATGGTCAATAAGCATGGATGTGATGGCGATTAGCTTTAACCATGCCCTGAAAGAAACTGAACTTTGCTGCATAGATTGTTGATTTTTTCTTTCATATTATTTTCATCTCCCTTCATGGTATTCAAGTAAAAATGTTAAAAAGTTTTGGATAGTGGCTCCATTATACAGTATGAAGTGTTAAAAAGAAAGCGAAAAATGATGAATCCGTCTTTTTGCGGGAATGAAAATATATCAATAAAAGAAAATGAAATTAGAATTTCCCCCTTTTCTGATGTCTGGATTGAATTATAAATATATAGATGATATACTTCAGTTAAACAAAGAGGATGAAATGCAGGAATTGGATGATCTAATAAAAAGAAGATAATGCTTTTAGGCGAAAAGGAGAAAGCGAATGCAGGAAATTGATATAAAAAAAACAGGGCATAAAATTAAAGAAATGTGCAAGGTAAGAAATATATCCGTGAAAGATATTCAAGAGAAGTTACTCGTTGGATCTTTTCAGGCTGTTTACGCATGGTTTTCAGGAAAAAGTCTTCCGAGTCTGGATAATCTGTATCGCTTAAGCAGGCTGCTGAATGTTTCAATGGACTCGCTGATCGTAGGTCAGCAGGAAGAACATCCTGGTATAATGTATGTAGATAATCGTTATGAAATAAAATGGGAGAAGATACCCGACAGAATTCTGTTATATTATATGAAATTAAAGGAAGAGGCAGCTTAAGGCTGCTTTTTTGTTGAGCCATCGTAAGAGTTAATTCAATTATGAATTGAATGATTTTGGGGCTCAGCTGCGTTACAATAAGACTACATACAATATGTATTGCTAAGACTGAGGCAGAATAAGACGGAGTATCAATGGCATATCCTTCGAAAAATGCCGCGGTACCGGGAGATTGCTCCTTGTGGACACCTGATTTGGGGAGAATTTAAAGGAATTGAGATGAGGACAGAACTATGCGTTAAGATTCGTCGTAGTAACTCTATTTTAATAATTCATCATAAGTAGTATTCAGACAGTCACGTATTCCCTTTAGCTGGGAGACAGTAATATGTTGAATTCCGCGTTCGATTTTAACCAGGGTCTCACGAGTCATATTTACATCATGAAGCTGCAACTGGCCAACCAATTCCGTTTGGCCAATGCCAGCATTTAAACGTATTTCCCTTATATTCTTTCCAATATTTGCATTAGATTGTTTTATCTTTTGTTCCATAATATCATCCTCAAAAAAGTGGACTAAAATTAGTCCTATTCTGTTTATCATAGCGGTTGAAAATGATATAATGGGACTAAAATTAGTCCAAAATATGGAAGAGAATGGTATTTATTAGATTTATTTTAATGGTCCTTGCTGCTGCTCATGTTGGATGATGGCCTGACGAATTAAATAAAGAACCTCACCGTTGATAGAACGGCCATCAAATTCAGCCAGGCTTTTTAATTTCTGATGTGTTTCTGCATCTATTCGCAATCCTAAATGTTTCTCTTTTTCCATAATACATCCTTCCTACTTAAAATGAGTACATATTTAAGTTTGTACAATAAGTTCATTTTAAGTATAGAAAGTGTTATGATGTCATAAATGGACTTAAAATAAGTACACTATATTTATCAAAAGGGAGTATTTTTGAATGAAAATTAGAAGGCTTTATTATGAGGAATCTAAGATGAGTGACAGGATTATTGAAGAGAAAGTCAAGGCAAAGATGTGTAAAATGAGTGAGGAAGAACAAATTAGGGATAAAAAACAGAAACTGATGGAGGCACAGGCCATAGTTGAAATGGCGAAAATGAAAATAGATGCGAAGCTGAACAATATAAGTCAGGAACGAGTAAAACATTTTGAAAAAATGGCAAAGAAAGCACTTCATGTGGCACAGGAACTCTTCTTAAATGTGGAGATAGATTCTGAAAAAGGATATGTAGGAACAATTGAATTTACCGGCGATGCCATGATAATCAATGAGTATGTGGAGGAGAGTGTGATACAAGATTTCCGGGACTTGATGTGTTCGACGAAAGAGATTATGATCGTGCCGGCAGATAAACTTGTGAAAATTGTTTTTTATTATAGTTTATCTTAGCATGAGAAGACTCCTGCTTTTGATTAAAAGTATATGAGGAAAAAGAAATTATCGAATATTTATAAACGGCTCCTGCATACATTGTAAAAACAATGTTTGCAGGGGGATTTTTTTGAAGGATTATATTGCAAAAAGAGCCGTGGAGATTGCAAATTATATTATAGAAAATAACGCAACGGTGAGGCAGACGGCAAAACAGTTTGGAATTAGTAAGAGTACTGTACATAAAGACTGTACTGAACGTCTCCTCCAGATCAACCCGGCTTTAGCAGCAGATGCACGGAAGATACTGGATCTCAACAAGTCCGAGCGCCATATCCGCGGTGGACTTGCCACCCGAGAAAAATATTTACATATGGAACATCATTGAAGAAAGTGGTTGGAAGCTTGCTGTGCTCCCAACCATTTCACATTTCATGTCCAGAACATAGTTTCCCCTCAATAAATAGTTCTCAGTACTTCAACATTTATGTTTCCATCATCCCCTAAAAAGAGTATAATGAAAAATTAGAGCAATTCTATCAAACAGTAAACCGAGTTACTTACTTACACATATGGGGAAAATAATATGCAGAATAAGAAATGGAAAACATTCAATAAACTGACGGCAAAATGCTATAACAATATGATTCGTGCAGAAGCGGATGGAAATTGCTGGCAGCAGGCGTTCGAGCTTCTGAAGGAAATTGTTCGCGAAGAAAGACAGAATAATCCGAATTTTGCATCCGAAATAGAAATGATCGATGATATTACCGATTATGAATACGATATTCAGGGATGGATTGAGGATTGCTTTGATGAGATGGATATGAGAGGCGAGCATGAGATACTGCTGAAAATGTGCGATGATTTGCTCACTATGTTCAGCTGGCCGGACTATACCGGTTCTGATTTGAAATTCAGAAAATCATCTGCCCTCGAATCGCTCGGACGAACGGAGGAAGCGGTTCGATTTTGTAAAGAGTGGATACAGAAAGAACCTGAAAATATTATGGCGGCAACGGCAGGAGTTTACGCTTATATAAAAACAAAAGAATTTGATGCAGCGGAGAAGCTGGTGGATCAGTTTATTTTTGATAAAACAGATTGTTTAGATGAAAATGATATTATGTTTACGGCTGCATCTAAATTGTATGAAGCAGAAGGAAAGAAAAAAGAGAAAAAGCAGATCGACAAGGCGATTCAGAAATACGAAGAGTATCTGGAGAAATATTTTGATTTCCCGGATTTTGACGAGGAAGACGATGACTTTGATTTCTTTGATGAAGATCTGCCGTTTATGTAAAATTGCTTTATATAAAATAAGCGGTCTGGAAGCAATTTGCAAACCGGGGAACAGAGGATATAGGAGATGAAACAAGTAGAAATACAGAAGCGACTGCGTTTTCGAATTACGAAAAACGGATTTTTGCTGGATGAGCAGGAAGGGGAGTTCTCGGAGAAAATTCTGCCGTGGAAGGAAAAGTTCGAAGCGGACAAATGGAAGGCGTTATATGGAATCGGAGCCAGGTTTGATGAAAATCCACTTCTTTTCTTGGAATTGCGTGGAAAGTATGCTTGAAAATGCAGATGCACCCAGTGAAAGGATCATAAATGATGACCACTGGGAGAAACTGTTTGGTGTATTGTGAGCATGATGCCATTTGCATGATTTTGCACAGTAGAAAATCCCTGTATAGATTCTGAAAACTATACAGGGATTTTTGCGTCATGCATATCACAATTTGGGAGCTTCCGGTTAATTGTGAGCCGCCTCCGCCTCTTCTTTCGTGCGGTGAACCGTTCCAGCCGGGTGGTGGGGCGGTGCATAAATCGAAGAAACTTTCAAAGGCGTTCTGCCAATATTGATCACATTATGCCATGTTCCGGCTGGAACAAAAATGGTATCATCCTTGCAGACTTCCATCTGAAACTTCAATTCATTTTTGCGCTGCCCCATTTTCACCAGCGCCATTCCCTGTTCGATCCGAATAATCTGATCCGTTTCCGGATGAATTTCCAGTCCAATATCTGAACAGACAGGAATGCTCATCAGAGTCATCTGTGCGTAACGGCCCGTCCAAATGGCAGTACGGAAATTGGTGTTGTTCATTGCTTTTTGCTCGACATTTGTTACATATGGTCTGAAATCGTGAGATATATGTGGTGTGCAATTGCGAGGTATCATAGAAATAACCTTTGACGCTTTTGATATATCATATGTATTTATTTCGATTTTGGTGACTGGGCGGGGATGGGTGAACTGGAGGGACGGGTACATATCTGCAAAAGTGGCTACAGTACCCGCCCCAGTCATTTTTTCTGCAATTGTCAGTTGTCTTAAGAAGGATAAAGAGATAAAATGATGTATATCCGATGCGCAAGACTTTGGAAGGAGCAGCGAACGAAAGAAACGGATAAGAGGTATATAAAATGGCAGGGTTAGGAACAGCTATCAATACGGCGGGCGTGATGAAGATTGAAAATGGCGCACTGGTGAGCGGGCAGGCAATGATGGTCGTCCTCTGTATCGCGCTGGGCGCTCTGGTCGGAGAAATGATCAATATCGAAGAATGGTTTGAGCGGTTTGGCGAATGGTTGAAGAGGAAAACCGGAAATGCAAAAGATAAGAATTTTGTAAATGGTTTTGACTTGTTCTTTTGGAAAAGGATGCGTGTTTTCCGCAATTCCTGTTTTCGTGTTCGAAGGTGCGATCACGTTGCTGGCAACACTACTGAAACCGATCATGACGGATCTCGCGCTGAATTATCTCTCTATGATCGGTTCTATTTTGATCTTCTGTGTGGGAATAAATTTGGTCTGGGGAAAGAAAATGAGGGTTGCAAACAGGCTTCCGTCACTTGGGTTTGCGGTCATAGCGGCTTTTTTGCCGATTTCATATTAAGTTAGAATCTGGATGAGAAAATATGCTTTACTATATAGGGAACGCAATCAATAACGGGAACAAAGAAATTAAAAGATTTCTAGATTAATGAATTAATAGAGATACGATATAATTATACTATATTGGAGGGGGAGATAATCATGGCAAGAAAAATAGAGGTTGTGGACTATAATCCGGAATGGGAGAAACAGTTCAAAGAAGAGGCGAAAAAAATAAAAGCAATCCTGGGAAAAAACTGCGTGGAAATTCATCACATCGGCAGTACTTCTGTGAAGGGATTAAAGGCAAAGCCGGTGATCGACATTATGCCTGTGGTCAAAGACATTTCCCTTGTGGACGGACAGAATGCACAGTTTGAAGCTCTTGGATACGAGTGCATGGGAGAATTCGGCATTCCGGGCAGACGTTTCTACAGAAAAGGCGGAGATAACCGGACGCATCATATTCATATTTTTCAGAAAGATAATACTGACCAGATCCAGCGGCATCTGGCGGTGCGGGATTATCTAAGAAGCAACAAAGAAAAAGCAGAAGAATATGCGGACTTAAAGACGAGGCTTGCAGAAGAATTTACCTATGATAATGACGGATACTGCGAAGAAAAAGACGCATTTATGAAGGAGCTGGAGCAGGAGGCGCTTGCATGGCAGGAGGAGCAGAACCATATCGGAACCTGCATGTCTCTTGGAATGTGTTTCGGTGTGGCAATGGGAAGTGCGTTCGGAGCTGCATTTGGAAATATGTCACTCGGAATGTGCTATGGTATCGGCATAGGGATGTGCCTTGGTCTCGTAGTCGGCTATGCAAAAACGAAAAAGTAGAGGGAAAAATGGTTAGAAAAACGATAGAGTATTTCAGTATTTATCAGATCTGTGATTCGGGACAATGCTTCCGTATGACTCCGATTCATGGCGAGACGGATCCTGCTTCCGGAGAAATCCGGATGCAGGTGATTGCAGGAGACCGGTATCTCGAAATACTGCAAAATGGAAAAGAGTGCATGTTCGATTGCACCGAAGAGGAGTTTGAAGGCTTCTGGAAAGAATATTTTGATCTGGAAACGGATTATGCAAGTTATATCGCACAGATCAATCCGAATGATACTTATTTGCTAAATGCGGCTGCATTTGGTTCCGGAATGCGAATACTCAGACAGGATTTATGGGAAATGATCGTGTCCTTCTTAATTTCCCAGCAAAATAATATTCCAAGAATCCGCAAATGCATTGAAAATATTTGCCGGGAATATGGAGAAAAGAAGGAAAATGCCAAAGGGCAGACTTATTATGCATTTCCAAAACCGGAAGCACTGGCAGGACTTGACGAGGATGCGCTCAAAGCATGTAACCTGGGATATCGCAGCAAATATGTGGTGAGAAGTGCCAGAAGCATCGTTTGCGGCGAAATCGATTTAGATGCGATCCTGAACATGTCCTATAAAAAAGCGAAAGAAGAACTTCTGAAGCTTTTCGGTGTAGGGGTGAAGGTGGCGGACTGTATCTGCCTTTTTGCACTGCATCATCTGCAGGCATTTCCGGTGGATACCCATATTCATCAGGCGATGGAGGCGCACTATAAGCGGGGCTTTCCAAAACGCCGATACAAAGGAGTGGAAGGTGTGCTTCAACAATACATTTTCTATTATGAACTGGCAGGGACACCATTAGAAGCAGGTAAACGATCAAAGTAATGAAATCGTTTCCTATAGAGACAACGTAAACAGACAGCAAAAAGGAGGAGACCGAAATGATGAATGTAGTAGGAATGTTGGATGAATTACAGACAAGGGCAGCGCACAACGAAGAGTGGAAACGCCGTCTTCTGGCGACCAGGGAAGAAGCGGAGCCACTGTCAGCATTTTGCAGAGTCTGCAGGGAACTGGGATATGAGCTCTATGAAATGGATGTGATCTGTGCCGGGGAAGAATTTCATGCAGCGATGAAGAGAAGTACCAATGGCGGAGGAGAGAACTCGCCGAAGCTGGAATGGGAAGATGATTTTTATGAGCTCTTTTTTGCCGGACTGGAAGGGAAAAGACATTAAACCTGCAGATGGAACGGCATTTTCAGAAGAATATCGTTCGATGCAACTGACAGGTGACAAATTATACAGCGCAATTGGTGGTTGTCAACCGGAAAATATCCTATGATACAGACATACCCGATGAGAAAAAAGCAACGAGAAAGTTTCTTGTCAGAAAGGAAGGTCAGAAAATGATTTTAGCAGAAAAGATTATGGAAATGAGAAAGAAAAATGGCTGGTCGCAGGAAGAACTGGCATATCAGTTGGGCGTGTCACGGCAGTCTGTTTCAAAATGGGAGTCCGGAGCATCAATTCCGGATCTGGAGCGGATTCTGAAACTGAGTGAAATCTTCGGAGTCAGTACGGATTACTTATTAAAAGAAGAAATCGAGCTGGCACCTGAAATTGTAAGTGTACAGGCAGAACCGGTAGAAGAGGGAGCAGTGCTTCGGAGAGTCAGCATGGAAGAGGCTGCCGAATTTATGGAGGCACGGATCGGATCCGCCAAACAGATGGCATTGGCAGTGATGACCTGTGTTTTGTCGCCTGTTCCGCTTCTTGCACTGGGAGTACTGGCAGAAGAGACAAAAATCAGTATTTCAGAAAACCTGGCCGGAGGGGCAGGACTGATCATACTTTTACTCATGGTAGCGGCGGCCACTGCATTTTTCGTATTACACGGAATGAAGATGGAGAGATTCGAATACCTGGAAAAAGAACAGTTCTCGCTGGAATACGGTGTAGAAGGAATTGTGCGCAAACGCATGGCGGAATATGAAGGAACCTACCGAATCTGTACGATCGTCGGAATCGTTCTGTGCATTCTCAGTGCCGTCCCACTTTTTGCCGCACCGATCGTAACCGATCGGGATCTGGTATATATGTGGTGCGTGGTTGTGCTCCTTTGCATCGTATCTGTAGCAGTATTCTTATTTGTAGTCTCAGGACAGACGAGAGGTTGCTATCAGATGCTCCTTCAGGAAGGCGATTACACCTACGAAAAGAAAATGGAGCAAAAGAAAACAGCACGAATCAGCAGCATTTACTGGTGTGTTATAACAGCAATTTATCTGGGAATCAGTTTCTATACGAATGCATGGCACAGAACCTGGATCGTCTGGCCGTGTGCCGGAGTCCTGTATGCGGCTGTGATCGGAATCGCACTGATCGTGAAAGGTGATGAGAGAAAGAAATGTTGAGGTTGCGAAATTCTGCAACCTCATTTATAATGAAATCATTACAACAAAAATAGGGAGGAAAACTTGTGAAGAACGAATTAGTAATTGTCCTCGATTTCGGCGGACAGTATAATCAGTTAATTGCAAGACGTGTCAGAGAGTGTAATGTATATTGTGAAGTTCATCCATATACTCTGAGCCTGGATAAGATCAAGGAAATGAATCCGAAGGGAATCATTTTCACAGGCGGACCGAACAGCGTTTATGATGAAGCGTCACCACGTTATGAGAAAGCAATCCTGGAACTCGGCATTCCGGTGCTGGGTATCTGTTACGGCTCACAGCTTATGGCATATCTGATGGGCGGAAGCGTAGAAACTGCTCCGGTGAGCGAATATGGCAAAACAGAAGTAAAGGTAGATCCTGCATCCGCTTTATTTGAAGGAGTTTCCGAATCCACCATTTGCTGGATGAGTCACACCGACTACATTGCAAATGCACCGGAAGGATTCAGAATTACCGCAACAACACCGGTATGTCCGGTAGCTGCAATGGAATGTGCAGAGAAGAAATTATATGCAGTTCAGTTCCATCCGGAAGTTATGCATACCCAGGAAGGAACAAAGATGCTCTCCAATTTCGTTTATAAAGTGTGCGAATGCAAAGGAGACTGGCAGATGGGATCCTTCGTAGAGAAGACCATTCAGGATGTACGCGAAAAAGTCGGAGACGGAAAAGTGCTCTGCGCACTGTCCGGCGGAGTTGACTCTTCCGTGGCAGCCGTACTTCTGTCAAAAGCAGTCGGAAAGCAGCTCACCTGCGTATTCGTAGACCATGGCCTTCTGCGTAAAAATGAAGGCGACGAAGTAGAAGCCGTATTCGGGCCGGAAGGACCATACGACCTGAATTTCATCCGTGTAAACGCACAGGATCGTTTCTATGCAAAACTCGCCGGCGTAACCGAACCGGAAGCAAAGAGAAAGATTATCGGTGAAGAATTTATCCGTGTATTTGAAGAAGAAGCAAAGAAGATCGGTGCGGTAGACTTCCTCGTTCAGGGAACCATTTACCCGGATGTCATCGAATCCGGACTTGGAAAATCCGCAGTGATCAAGAGCCACCACAATGTAGGCGGACTTCCGGACTGTGTGGATTTCAAAGAGATCGTGGAACCGCTCAGACTTCTCTTCAAAGATGAAGTGCGCAAAGCCGGAAGAGAACTTGGAATTCCGGAATACCTTGTAAGCAGACAGCCATTCCCGGGACCGGGACTTGGAATCCGTATCATCGGGGAAGTAACGGCTGAGAAGGTGAAGATCGTTCAGGATGCAGATGCAATTTACCGGGAAGAGATTGCGAAAGCTGGCATCGATACCGGACTTGGACAGTATTTTGCAGCACTTACCAATATGAGATCCGTCGGAGTAATGGGAGATTTCAGAACGTATGACTATGCAGTGGCGCTTCGAGCTGTAAATACGAGTGACTTTATGACCGCTGAGGCGGCGGAAATTCCGTATGAAGTGCTGAATAAGTGCATGAACAGGATTATTAATGAGGTGAAAGGGGTTAATCGAGTCATGTATGATCTGACCTCGAAACCGCCGGGGACGATTGAGTTTGAGTAAGGAATAGACCTTAAAAAGTCCAGTATTTATGTGACTTCCAAACAAATTTGTTTAAGCGCTGGCAACACTTTGGCAACAGATTTTCCTTATTCAATGAATAAGATTACTTTATGAGCATAAGAAAACCTTACTGATTTTCAGAAATGACAACTGAAAATTGGTAAGGTTTTTTGATGTCTATTTTTTCTTTTTGCGTTTCGCTTCTTTCTTTTCTTCTTTTTCCATTTCTTTCAATCCAGCGAGAAGCATATCGCTGATTTCCTGTGAAGGAACCTTAGCCCAGTTTTGGTGTGTATCCAGTTCCGGATATTTGTAACGCCATTCATCGTATTCCTCTTTGGTGCTTTCGCTATTCTCCAGCTTCTTGGCTTCTGCGAGCCATGTACGTAGCATCTTATCCATTGAGGCGTGGGTGGAATTGTTGGATTTATCTAGACGAAGGACTACTTCACCATCCATTTCGTCAATTTTCAGTCCATACATATCTTCCAATGCAAAAAAGGTGTGCATAAGACCGATGTAGGTATCTATATCCGGTACGGTAAGTGCATGGGTGCTGACATCAAAGATACCAGCCATTTCTTTTACGAGGTCATGCTTGGGTATCCTTGCTTCTGATTCGTATTGTGCCATACGGACATCAGAAGTCTTGCCAAGAAAGCCGAGAACTTCTCCAAGCTGCTTTTGTGTCATGCCTTTTCTGTTACGGAAAAATCGAATTCGTTGTCCGATTGCCATAGTTATGCCTCCTTGTTTTCCGAAGGAAAATGCGACTGCCATTGCAGGAACAGAGGCATTGCCTCCTGTCATGTTGTTGCCATTTATCTGTTAGGTAAAACAGAAATGTTTAAGTATAGTATAACATGTGTCAATGAGGATAGCAAGAAGAACTTAAATAAAAATGTTTAATATTTTTCTGAAAACCACTTGACTTAACGGAAAATGTTTAGTATTATACAAAACACAGACTTAAACAAAAAGAGTTAAGCATAAAACTAAATGACCGTCCAAGCAGATACCATCCGGCAAAGTATGCCAAGACCGAAAGCGAGCGTACCAAAGATGGAAACACGACAAAGTACCACACAAGGCAACTTGTCAGGAACCTGTAAGGGAGAGCGGCAAATCAGAATTTTTAAGAAAGGGGGAAACCACATGGAGAGCAAGAACTTTATGACGGTGGACGAAGTGGCGCAGGAGCTTAATGTTTCCAAGTCCTATGCCTACAAGGTTGTCAGAGAGCTGAATGCGGAAATGCAGAAGCTTGGCTATCTGACAGTTACAGGAAGAGTGAATACCAGCTTCTTCCGCAAGAAGTTATGTTACAGCGAATAAAACAGGAGAGGAGATGATGTAATGGCTGTATACAAAGACGGAGACAAATGGCGTGTCATTTACCGCTATACCAATTATAAGGGCGAGCGTAAGCAGACACAGAAACGAGGATTTGCAACCAAGCGTGAAGCGGTTGCATGGGAGCATGAGGTCATGTTAAAGAGTGATTCCAAGCTGGACATGACCTTTGCCAGCTTCTTTGAGATTTACGAGGAAGATAAGAAAAAGAGGGTAAAGGAAAACACATGGGAGTCCAAAAGCCATGTTATCCGTACCAAGATACTTCCCTACTTTGGGGAGCGTAAGATTGCGGAGATTGAGCCGAAGGATGTAATTGCATGGCAGAATGAACTTCTTGCCTATAAGGGGGAGAATGGGGAAGTATATTCCCCGACTTACCTTAAAACCATTCACAGCCAGCTCAGTGCCATTTTCAATCATGCAGTAAGATATTATCATTTGCCTTCTAATCCGGCGCAGAGAGCCGGAACAATGGGAAGCGAGGAACACAAGAAAATGCTGTTCTGGACGAAAGAGGAATATCTGAAATTTGCGGATGTGATGATGGATAAGCCTGTTTCCTATTATGCGTTTGAAATGCTCTACTGGACGGGAATCCGGTGTGGGGAGTTGCTTGCCCTTACACCAAAGGACTTTAATTTTGAGCGTCAGGAGATGACCATCAATAAGTCCTATCAGCGGTTAAACGGTAGGGATGTGATTACCACACCGAAAACCAAGAAAAGTAACCGGACAATCAAAATGCCGAAGTTTTTGTGTGAGGAAATGCAGGAGTATATCGGTATGTTGTATGAGATTGGGGAGGATGAAAGGCTGTTCCAGATTACAAAATCGTATCTGCATCATGAGATGGACAGAGGTGCAAAGGCTGCAGGAGTAAAGCGTATCCGTATTCATGATTTAAGGCATAGTGCAATTTCATTACTAATTGAGATGGGATTTTCTGCTCTGGCAATTGCGGAAAGGGTAGGACATGAAAGTATTGATATTACTTACCGGTATGCACACTTATTTCCGACGAAGCAGACGGAAATGGCAGATAAGTTGGATGTGGAGAGAATGGAAGGAGACGAAGCATGGACAAGACCTTAGATTACAAGGGTAGATGGAGAAACAAGACAGTAGCGTTTCGGGTATCAGAGGAAGAAGCGAAGCTCATCAATGATTGTGTGGCATTATCGGGATTAACTAAGCAGGATTATATTGTTAGACGGTTGCAATGCCGGGATGTGGTGGTACAGGGCAATCCGAGAGTGTATAAGGCACTGCGCAATCAGATGGCAGATATTTATGAGGAATTGAAGCGTTTGGAGCGTTGCAGTGAAGCAAATGATGAATTGCTTTATACCATACAACTGATAGCGGAAACTATGAACGGATTGAAGGGAGAATGTCCTCTGTTCGCTGAGAGCAGCTCGCATTTTCCTTCGGAAAACAAGGAGGACACAGAATGAGTGTAAAAGAAAAAGCGACTGCTCCGGTTTCATCTGTTGGCGCAGATGGGAAGCAGCCACTATGTAAAAATAACAAGGAAAGTATAGCAGATTTGCCCGATAAGGGCAATCTGCAAGCCACAAATAATCGTGGCTGCGGTACAGAAATTTCGACAGAGAAAAGAGATAGGATTGATGGATTAGAGACAGTATCCATGACCGAACTTTACGATACTGTTTATCCACCCAAGATACCGATTGTGGATGGACTGATTTATGCAGGTACTTATCTATTTGTGGGTGCACCAAAGGTAGGTAAATCCTTCTTTATGGCACAGCTCGGCTACCATGTAAGCATGGGGCTTGATTTGTGGGATTATCCGGTGCGGAAGGGCACGGTTTTGTATCTGGCATTAGAGGATGATTATGCAAGATTGCAGAAGCGTTTATCAAGGATGTTTGGTATGGAAAGCAGTGAAAATTTCTACTTTGCCACACAGTCCAAAACTCTAAATGAGGGATTGGAAGAACAGCTTAACCAGTTCGTAAAAGAGCATACAGATGCAAGACTGATTATCATTGATACCTTGCAGAAGGTAAGGGAAGTTGGTGGAGATAAATTCAGCTATGCCAGTGACTATGAGATTGTAACCAGGCTGAAAGCTTTTAGTGATGAACATGGTATCTGTCTGCTGGTGGTACACCACACAAGAAAGATGGAGTCCTCTGACAGCTTCGATATGATTTCCGGCACTAACGGATTGCTGGGAGCTGCGGACGGAGCATTTGTTATGCAGAAGGAGAAGAGAACGGATAACAAGGCTGTATTAGAGGTGGCTGGGCGTGACCAGCAAGACCAACGGTTGCTCCTTGATTTTGACAGGGAGCAATGTGTGTGGAAGCTGACAAAGGCAGAAACAGAACTTTGGAAAGAGCCGGCTGATCCAATACTGGAAGCTGTTGCAAAAGTGGTATCAGAGGAACAGCCATTGTGGAGCGGAACAGCTTCGGAATTGTTACAGCTTCTGCCGGATTTGGATATGCAACCGAATGTACTTACAAGGAAATTAAACATTGGAGCAGAGCAGTTGTTTGTGAATTATGGCATCCGCTATGCAAGCAACAGAGAGCATAGCGGACGAATGATAAAGCTGGAGCTTGTAAAAGGGTAAGCGTGACGATATGTGACGGTTGTGACGGTATTTTAGGTATCGGGTACGGTATAGAAAATATCGTCACTATCGTCACGACCGTCACGGATGATGATGGAAAGGATGGATTGATGGGATTGAAAAATGTGCAGATTTCCGAGGAATTGTTCTTTGCACTTTTAAAATATCATTTGGTGGAAATAGATGATGTTTTACCACAGATAAAGAATGGTTTGGAAGAAAAATTGGAAGCTATGGTAAAGCGGGATTTATACACAAAATATAAGACTGCTCCAACCGAGGAAGAAAGAGAAAAGGCAAGGCAGGAGTATCTGGAAAAGGTGGGAATGCACCGGAGCTTTCGATGGTAAATTTTTTCCTTCGGTGTGTAGGACGGGAGCGTGCCACGCTCCTGTATATGGCAGTTAAGGAGAAAGCCGGATTAGGGTGTAATGGCAAAAGAGGACTACACTCACAAGCCCTCGGCGTATGAGAGCGAAATACACCCATCGCACAAATCGGAGATTTGTACTCTGTGTATTTCGCCCTTGCAGGGGGCAAATTTACGCAAGCGTAAATTATAAATGCTGTCGCATTTATGGCTGTGCCGGATACGGCAGATGGTTCGTAAACGGATGCTTAAGCATCCACTCACGATAGCAAAAGTCGCTATCATTTTTCAAAGAAAGGGGGCTATGCCTATTGTAAGAAATTCATTTATACAGATGTCAAAACTGCCTAATGTGAAAGGCAGAATCAGCTATATATCGAGCAAAGCAAGACAGGAAAATTTGTATGCAGTTTATGAAACAACTGACCGCAAATTTTGGAAGGAGCTTGCCAAGTGCAATCAAGAGGAATTTAGGGAAAGCGGAACGAAAGGAAACTGTATTGAAGCAAGAGAATTGATTATTGCTCTGCCGGAAAGTTTTGTAGATTATGAGCCGGGCAAGTTGCTCAAACTGTTCACAGAACACTTTAAGCAGAATTATGGCGTGGAATGTATTTCAGCTTTGCACCACAACAAACGCAAGACCAATTATCATATCCATCTTATCTTTTCGGAGCGAAAACTGCTTGATGAGCCTGTGGAGAAGATTGCAACAAGAAATATGTTTTATGACGAAAATGGAAAACATGTACGCACTAAAAAAGAGATACTGGATGAAGTCGGACAGCTTCGGAGTGGCTGTAAAATTATTCCTAAGGGCGAGGTATATGAGCGTAATCTTTTTACCATAAAGGACGGCCGATTTAAGAGCGACAGCTTCCTTGATGTAGTGAAACGCTCCTACACTGACCTCATCAATATTTATGTAAAAGATGACAAGCAAAAGCTCAAGGTTTTTGACAGAAACGGTGTGTATCTGCCTACAAAAAAGATTGGCAAGAACAACCCAAAAGCAGAGCAGATAAAGACCGATAATCAGTATCGTACCATGTGGAATCAGACGGTGGATAGGGCGTTGATTAGCGGTGTGCCGGAGGGACAGATTTTGGAAGTGAAGCAGAGCGAAATCGGACATAAAGTAAAGGCTTCCATTCAGAAGTCGGGAAGAAATCCGGCACTGCTAAAAAGCCTGATTATGACCGCTATTTATGCGCTGGAGCTTCTCATTGGCAAGGTGTTCAAAATGGCTTCACAAAAGGCAGATAAGGGCATAGAAACAGTTATTAAAGCAGAGCCGGAGCAGACACCTGTTAAGGCGATAAAATCGTTTGTAAAAGTCAAGAGTGAGCCTGTGCCGGAAATGCCTAAGAAGTCAGCACTTGCTTCAAAATATCCGAGGCTTGTGGATATTTATAAAAAACTGGAGAAACAGAATGCTGCCATTTTTGAAAGGGAGAGGCAGCTTGCGAATGTGGAGAAGGAGCTTGCCGGAGCAAAGGGCATCTTCAAGGCAAAACAGCGTAAGGAGTTGCAGGAGCAGGCTGAACAGCTAAAGACACAGATAGCCAATATGAAGCAGTATTTATCGAGTATCGTGCAAGGTTATGGCTATAAGAATGTGAAGGAGTTTCTGGCTGAATTTAAGGCTTCTAAAGCGGAATATGCAGATTATCAGTCGGCAGTTGCAAAGTGGGAACAGCAGACCGGAAATAAGGCAGAAGCGGACAGTATGAAAGCGAGATTGCAGAGGAAGCAACAGGAAGTAAAGGAGCGGGAAAATAGCAGACAGAGCCACCGTAGAAGGAAGGATAAAGGTGGCAGATAAAATATTGATTATACAATTCATGTCGAAAAATAATATAGTATTATGTTGGCTAGTGATGACACAAAACAATGTAGGTTGTATAATTATGGCAAGAAATAAAGGAGGTATTTGACATGGGTATTATGTTATCAGATGATAGTAAAATTGGTGCATTGAATTGCATACAAAGTTCTATTACGGTTACAGATGATATAGTCAGGGGAGTCTATATGTGTGACTGTACTGGTTGTTCAAATGGTTGTTTTGAGACTTGCGCAGATGGACAGGGTCCGACAGACTAATATGAAGATTAAACAAGACCCATATTCTACAAGTTTTAGTCCAACTTTATGTGTAACACATAGTTGCAATTTGTCATGTGTTTATTGTTATCAAAAAAACAAAAGCAATAAACACATGACTTTTACTATTGCACAGAAATGTATAGATGATATTTTTGAGAATATTCCAGAAGGAACTAAAATGATTGAAATATCATTTATAGGTGGGGAACCATTACTTGAAATGGAACTACTCAAAAATGTATATGAGTATACTATGAGTAAATACAAAGATGATAGACTTATGTTTTTTGCAACGACCAATGGTACTGTGTTATCAAGCGAAGATAAGGAGTGGTTTAGGAAACATAAGGAACGATTTGTATTAGGACTAAGCTTGGACGGAACTCCCCAAACACATAATAAAAATAGGTCTAATTCTTATGATAAGATAGACATTCCTTTTTTTATTAGCACATGGCCCAAACAGGGTCCTAAAATGACTATTTCAAAAAGTACTATTCAAAATTTGGCAAATGATATTATATATATACATGAACAAGGTTTTAAGTATATTAATGGTGTTAATTTTGCCGAGGGAGATTTTGATTGGGGAAATAAGGACGATTTGCGGATACTGTCACAACAATTGCGTAAGTTGTTAGAATATTATACAGAACATTGTGATTTGAATTTAGATCAAATGTATGGCAAGCATATTGAGTTTTGTTCTAGTGATAATGTGGAAAAACATAAATCATGTGGTATCGGAACGAGTACTGTTTTTTATGATGTTGATGGAAAAAAATATCCTTGTAGTTTTATAACACCATTGACGTTTGCAGAAGAAGAACTTGAAGAAATTAACAGTGTTGATTTCTATAAATATGAGGATTTTGTTGATAGGAATTGCCTTGAAACTTGTTATTTGTTCCCGGTATGTAGTTCATGCTCAGGTGCAAATTATTTGGTGAATCATACATTTTCACAGAGAATAAAAACTAGATGTGAAATGAATAAGCTAATAAGTTTGTATATAGCAGAGTTACATATGAGAAGAATAATCAATCATAGAGAACTGTATAAGGACGATAACCAGTTATATTTCCTTATAGAGGCAATTAAAGGTATAAAAGAAAACTACTACGAGGAATTTAAAGAATATTTAGACATATAATTGATGCAGCAAGGATATAGGAATTCCTTGCTGCGTTTTTTATTATTTTATAATTATAAGCATTCTACTAGGATATATAACAAATGTGCCAGAAGATATGAAGATGCGATTGATTGAGGAAAACGATGGAAAAGGAGAAACAAATTAAGAAGTTGGGAATACCGGAATTGGAAGAAAGAATAAAGGCACAGGAAATAGAAAGTGTTTTTTGTAGAGAAAATATATATGAGGGAAATAATCAAGTACGTCAATTGAATAGAGTTTGGGCTGTTAATGAGAAAATTGTGTAACAATATCCGGTATTGCGTGAAGGAAGTGGTATTGAGAGATAAGGGATATCCATAT
>NZ_JBQHSG010000011.1:0-98705 GCF_052066375.1 Bariatricus sp. HCP28S3_A7 | reverse complement strand
ATTTCAAAGTAAAAATTCCATACAACATTCAAAAAATATAAAAAGAGGCAAAAACCCAGTAAAATCAATGGTTTGAGCCTCTTTGTTTTTTATCAAGTGTCGAAAATGGGATTATAACAGATGGCTGATAAGAAGTGTCCGGGAAAATAAAAGATATTTGGATGGTGACAAAGAATGCGTGAAAAGTGTGTGGAAGAAACATGTGAAAAAAAGATGATGAATGTTGACGTAATTGAAAAATATGGTGTATAATAATCGCATCAATTGATTGCCAAACCTGCTGAAAGGCAGGGACGGAAAGCTAAGCGTCTAAGCAAGAAATGATGTATGATAGGCTGGCTGCAACGAAATGGGTTGCAGCCGGCTTTTTGTTTTGAAAGAAGACAAGACTCCCACTACTACAGGTGGTGAGTTGCGTTTCAGGACAGGCTGAACAGGAGGATGCAATTGAATCGAGCATTTCGTGAAGAGAAGAAATTTCTTATTAATGTTGAAGAATTCATTAAAAAGAGCCACCAGTTGGAACAGGTGCTTATACAGGATGAACACAATGGAACAAATGGTTATATGATTCGTTCTCTATATTTTGACACAGTCTATGACGACGATTATTTTGAAAAGCAGGCGGGGTGGAATGTAGAAGGAAGATTCGGCTGCGGTGTTACGATCCGGACAGCAATTATGCAATGCTGGAAATGAAGCAGAAGCAGGGAAGCAGTCAGCTGAAACGGTCACTCAGAATGACAAGAGAAGATGCCATGAGAATGATACAGGGTTATTATTATTCCAGAGTATTTCCGAAAGAATTTACAATGGAATATTATCAGAAATACATGGCTGATCTGGAGTAATTTCCAGATCGCCCATTTTATTGGTGGTCATGCGGAAGAAAATGTATTATACTAGATAGAGATGGGGCGGAAATCAGAAAAATGTTTTTCGGAATCATTTTAGAATTGTGATAATGAAAGAGAGAAGTTCATGGAAAAGAAACAATTTACCGGACATATCATGGCAGCAATTTCAGTCGTTATCTGGGGAACGACTTTTATCTCAAGCAAGATACTGCTTGAAGATTTCTCACCGATCGAATTGCTGCTTTTAAGATTTGTGATCGGATATATCATTTTGTGGATCATGAGTCCACGGAAAATGGAAGTGACGGATAGAAAGCATGAGCTGTATTTTGCAGGTGCCGGACTTACGGGAATCTGTCTGTATTATCTGTTTGAAAATGTAGCGCTTCTCTATACGCAGGCGTCAAATGTGGGAGTCATCACTTCAATCTCACCATTTTTTATCGGCATCAGTGCGCACCTGTTTTTGAAAGATGAGAAATTGAAGAAAAGCTTTTTTGTCGGATTTATTTTCGCAATCGTAGGAATTGCGATGATTAGTTTCAGTGGACAGGATGCTGTCCGGCTTAATTTTGCAGGGGACATGCTGAGTGTGGTGGCTGCGATGATGTGGGGACTTTATGCGATTCTGGCCAGAAAGGCGGGAGACTTCGGGTATCCGGTGATCCCTGCCACCAGAAGGATGTTCTTTTACGGCATCCTGATGATGCTTCCGCTGGCATTTGTTTTCGGATTTGATGTCAAGGCGGTGCAATTTGGAACTCCCGGAAATCTGCTGAATTTATTATATCTGAGTGTAGGCGCATGTGCAGTCTGCTTTGTGACATGGAACCGGGCAGTGGAAATTCTGGGAGCGATTAAGACCAGTGTTTATATTTATCTGATTCCGGTCATCTCGATCATTACATCGATTGTTGTCCTGCATGAGAAGATCACATGGATGTCAGCAGCAGGAACGGTGCTCACAATGACTGGGGTGATCATATCGGAACGTATGGGAAATGCAGGTTAGCGAAGGAGGAGAAAATATGTTGAGTGAAGAGATGAGGGAGTTTATTCAGGATCATGAAGAAGAAGCACTTGAACTTCTGAAAGAACTGGCGCAGATTCCGGCACCTTCGAATCAGGAGGAGAAGCGTGCAAAGTTCTGCCGTGACTGGCTGGAAAGGCAGGGGGCACAAGGGGTGTATATGGATGAAGCGTTCAATGTGATATACCCGGTCGATATCCATCAAGCGGAAGAAATCGATGTGTATATGGCACACCTGGATGTGGTGTTTCCTGATACGGAAGCGCTTCCGTTAACAGAATGTGACGGGAAAATCTATTGTTCGGGAATCGGAGATGATACAGCCTGTGTGGTTTGTCTTTTGATGGCGGCAAAATATATTGCAGGTAAGATCAGAAACGGTGAATGGGAAAAGGAACAGAAAGGATTCGGAGAGCAACAGAAGAAGAACGGAGCGGCGGGCATGCTGCTGGTATGCAATTCTGGAGAAGAGGGACTTGGAAATCTGAAAGGAGTTAAAGCAATCTGCCGGGGTTACGGAGAACGAATCCGGAATTTCTGTACATTTGACAGTGAACTTGACAAAATTGTAAACCGCGCGGTCGGCTCAAAACGGTACCGAATCCGGATAGCCACAGAAGGCGGACATTCTTTCGGAGATTTCGGAAAAGATAACGCAATCGAGAAAATGGCCGGAATCATCGAGAAGCTCTATCGCGTTCAAGTGCCGGAAGGCGGGAAGACAACCTATAATGTGGGATTGATCTCCGGGGGAACCGGGGTGAATGTGATTGCCCAGAATGCGGAGATACTGTATGAATTCCGTTCCGACACCAGTGAACATTTGCAGATGATGGAACAGTATTTTGAGAAGACGATACGGGAAGAGAAAGATAAAGGGCTGGATATAGAATATGAGGTGATCGGACTTCGCCCGTGTGGCAAAGGTGTGGATGCGGCCAGGCAGGAAAGGCTGACGGAAAAAGCAATGAAGGCAGTAAAAAACGTGATCGGAAAGAATCCGGAGCAGAACTGCGGTTCTACCGACTGTAATATTCCGCTTTCAATGGGAATCCCTTCGGTCTGTGTGGGATGTTACTATGGACATGGTGCACATACAAGAGAGGAATATATAGAGAAGGATTCGCTTATTTTGGGAATACAGGTGGCATTCGAAATGATCTTTGGAGAATAAAATAATCAATTATAAAAGCGGGGCATACCGGTCAGATATGCTCCGCTTTGTGTTCCCTTATTAAAGAGTATCTTCACGTTTGATATATCCCGGATGATCAGCCGGAGCAATGATTTCTTTTGCATGAATCACTTGTGCTCTCCGGTCAACAACCAAATTCTCAAGATGTACGTTTTCTGCGATTACAACACCTGGGAATACCACACAATTCTTTACAACAGCACCAGGTTTCACGACGCATCCACGTCCGAGAATTGAATTCTCGATCGTACCTTCGATCAGGCAGCCGTTGGAAACAACAGAGGATTTCACGCTTGCTGTTTCAAGATACTTCGTCGGGCAGGAGTCATTGGTACGTGTGTAGATCGGCCAGTCCTCATCAAAAAGGCTCATTGCTGATTTGTAGTCGATCAACGACATGTTAGCATCATAGTAGCTCTTGAAATCTGTGATGGAAGCAAAATAACCGCGATGAGAAATTCCGCGCACATCCAGTTCTTCACATTCTGCACTGACGATGTCAGCCAGTGTGTACATAGAAGAAAGTTTGTGAGCTTTCTGTACGAGCTCGATAAACAAATCTTTCTTCATAATATATGTATCCATGAAAATATTTCTGTTCTTAGCATTACCGTGATTCTTCTCGATAGAAAGAACACCTTTCTGACGGTTCAGGTTCAAAGTATTGCAGTTCAGGAATGCTTCTTTTGCATTATCAACTGAATGGTACAGAACTGTGATATCCGCACCGGAATCTATATGATTCTGAAGCAGAGTATCATAGTTTGCAGTGTATACCATGTAGTTCGGTGCGATGACTACATATGGATGATGCATTCTCTGAATGCATTCCAGGTTCTCCATAAACATGGCGATGTCCGTGTTATAGATACTGTGCTCAGCACCATCCTCGGAAAACAGGATCTGCAGATTGCCGCGTTTTGAGTTGATATTGTATTGGCGTCCACTTCCGAGATGTTCGACAAGAGAACGAGGTTTTCTTCTGATATATACCTGGATGCGGTCAATGTCACTGTTACTCATATTAGAAATTGCAAAGTCTATTACTCGATATCTTCCGAGGAAAGAGAACGAACCGATTGGACGATAGTCCTGAAGTCCCTCTACCCAGATATCTCTGCCGGAAGAAGTGACGATTCCAAATGCGTTATACATATTATTCTACCCCCTTTACACGTTTTGCTACCAGTTCGATATGTTCGCTGTCAGCAGAACCGACAACAGCCTGTTTGCCGATCTTAATGCCGTCGGCAACCAGAGCGCGGGTAACAACGGCTCCGTCTTCCACTTCAACACCCGGCATCAGTACACTGTCGATAATCTTGGCGCCTTCCCCAACTTTAACTCCGGTGAAAAGAACGGAGTTCGTGATTTCGCCGTTGATGGTACAGCCCTGTGTGATGAAAGCCTTGTTGATCTTAGCTTCAGCGCCTATGTAATGAGGAAGAGTTGTAACGTCTTCGGTATAAATCTTCCAGGTCGGATCGCTTAAATCAAGCTCGTTTCCATTTAAAAGATCCATATTTGCTTCCCAAAGGGAATCGATGGTTCCTACATCTTTCCAGTATCCCTGGAATTTATAAGCAACCAGTTTTCTTCCGTCATTCAGCATGGTCGGAATGATATCCTTACCAAAGTCGTGATTAGACTCCGTATTCTTCATATCTGCCAACAGCATTTTGCGAAGCAGCTTCCAGTTGAAAATGTAGATACCCATGGAAGCAAGATTGCTCTTCGGCTGTGGCGGTTTCTCTTCGAATTCTACGATCGTGCCTTCTTCGTCTGTATTCATGATGCCGAAACGGCTTGCTTCTTTCATCGGTACTTCGATAACGGCAATCGTAGCATCAGCATTACATGCTCTGTGATGGGCAAGCATCTTGGCGTAATTCATTTTATAAATATGGTCTCCGGAAAGTACAAGAAGATATTCTGGAGAATAAGAATCGATGAAATCAATGTTCTGGGAAATGGCATCAGCAGTTCCACGGTAAACATCCAGATTGGAATCCGCTTTCTCACGTGGTGGAAGTACAAAAACACCGCTATCTTTTGCGTCAAGTCCCCATCTGCCGCCTGCAGCTACGTAGCTGTTCAGCAGAACGGATTCGTACTGTGTCAGAACACCGACAACATCGATTCCGCTGTTTGCACAGTTACTGAGGGGAAAATCAACGATACGGTACTTCCCACCATATGAGACGGCCGGTTTTGCCACTTTATTGGTCAGGTCATGAAGACGGGAACCACGTCCACCAGCCAAAATCATTGCTAACATATTATTTTGCTTCATAAGTGAACCCTCTCTTTCGCTTGATGCAATATATTATACAATTTTTTTACTCATATTTCCATATTTTTGTGCAAAAAAATCATATTTCTTTGGAAAAAGCTGGCAAATTATAAATAATTACCAGAAATCATCGCTAATCACGCTTTGTTTAGTTTTGCGGCTTTGCAGAAAAGAACATATCCGATGATAAACATCACGGAAATGATTGCAACACCGGCATTTGCTACATTGGTAATCTGGGCAACCAGTCCGACCAGTGTGGTTCCCATGAAAGAGGCTCCTTTTCCGCAGATATCGTATATACCAAAGTATTCTCCGGATTTCTCCGCAGGGATGATCTTGGCGAAGTAAGAGCGGGAGAGTGCCTGAATCGCGCCTTGGAACATGCCGACAAGAACAGCGAGCAGCCAGAACTCCCATTGCTTATCAAGCTGGATGGCGAAGAGTGCAATTCCGGTGTAAGCTGCGATGCAGATTTTGATCAGAAAATCGGTATCAAACTTCTTGGAGAGCACGGAAAAAATCAGGGCACATGGAAAAGCAACAAGCTGAGTGACCAAAAGGGCAAGTAACAATCCCTGTGAATCTAGGCCCAGTGCACTTCCGTAAGCGGTAGCCATTTCGATGATCGTATACACACCATCTATGAAAAAGAAAAATGAAAGCAGATACAAAAAAATGTTTTTTTGTTTCTTTATATCCCTCAGAGTGACTGCAAGGCGTTTAAAACTGTTTTTGATCGGATGATCGGGCAGTTCCACATAATTTGTCTGATGATAATTTTTCAGCAATGGAATCGTGACAACAAGCCACCAGAGTGCATTAAGAAAAAAGGCAAGCATCATGGCAGTGGTCATGGAAATCCCGATTTTATCGTACATCAGAACAAAAACCAGAGATATAACAAATGGAATGCAGCTTCCGATGTATCCCCATGCATAGCCGTGTGATGAAACGGAGTCCATTTTCTCTTCTGTTGTGATATCGACCAGCATGGAATCATAGAAAATCAGGCTGGCATTGTATCCCACTTTTGCAATTACGAAGACAGCCAGAAACAGGACCCATGATTTAGGAAAAGAGAGTGCTGCGCAGCCAAGTACCCCGACCATCATGGAGATTGTAAACAAGGGCTTTTTGAAATTGCGGGTGTCTGCCAATGTGCCGAGAATTGGACCAATGATGGCTACCATGACTGTTGCGACAGAAGCAGCATATCCCCAATAGGCAAGATAATCCACTTCGGATATTCCTGCATTACCGGCCAGGAAGTTGAAATAGATCGGAATGATCGTGGATACCAGCATAATAAATGCAGAATTTCCTACATCGTACAGAATCCAGCATTTTTCCAGTTTTGTAAGTTTTGTATTATTCATTCAGATGCCTCCTGCTATTCAAATGTGCGTTCAAAACGCGAATTGAGTTCTGTGCCGGTACAAAGACTTTCGTCAAAGCTGTAAAGCATGGTTACAGCGATGTCAACAGCACCTTTGAACCGCAGGTAAAGACCCTCGTTGCTGACTGTGCATTTGGGGTTGTCTTTCCGCTGATGCATCAGCCCCTTCCAATAATCATATTTTCCGGTTAAATGCATTGCTCCGTTCAGAATGGCCTGTTTGACGATACATGGAGCCGTAAAGATTCTTTTTACCAGTTTTAGGTCTTTCAATGCCTCCCGGATAATGACCGGATTCATATTACGGTAGAAAGGATAAATTGTTTTTGCGGTTACGCTGTCTGTCGGGACAAGATCAGCAAGTGGATAGGAAAGAGCATTCTTTCCGTCTTTGCGAAGAAGCATTTTTTCAAATTCTTCTTCAATTTCCAAATGTTCGACATCAAGAGCTTCCATCATTTCAGATACATAAGGATGACATTCACTGTCAAGAATGTAGTGGCAGATGAAACCCAGGAGATAGGCGTATTCCCGGCTGTCACGTCCTTTTTCTTTTACGACAGTCAGCGCATGTGTGAAGAAGGATGCTGCTGATACTTCGTGAAGGTGGTAACCATATTTGGATACACGATTACTTTTCCATGGCCGGTAAAAAAAGAAAATATCCGGTCCCTGGAGACCAATCTGAAATTGTACATAGTATTTAGAAATGATTTCGTTTAATTCTCCGTCTGTTTTTTGGGCTACTTTTTCCCCAAAACGGTTGTGTGCATAAAATGCAGGCATGTGTGTTTCCTCCCATCTGACTAAATCCTATTTTAACTATATAAGGTTAGCATAAAAATGTAAACGAAAAATTTGTTTGAAGTTAAAAGAAAATGAAGCTTCGCCGCTAATACTTGACATCTGTATGGAAAACCCGCAAAATGAATATTAGAAAACTGGAAGGAGATAATATGGATATCAATAAAGCAGCAAAGAAAATATTAAAAGCATTGTCTTTTGAAGAAATAGATGTGGAGAAGTCCAGACAGCTGGCAGATTTGAAACGGCTGGATCCTATGAAGATCTTCTATCGGACGGTAGATACACGTATTTACAATGGGGATCATCTGGTGCCGGTCCGGTTGTTTTTCCCGGATGAGAAGACATTTCAGGAAGAGCAGGTGGCAAATGGAATGCGGGTGATGCTGTTCCTGCATGGCGGCGGGTGGTCCACCGAACATGTAGATAATTATGAGAGGATATGTGCCCGCCTTGCGAATGCCACAGGGCATATCGTGGCGGCGATTGAATACCGGCTTGCTCCGGAGCACAAGTTCCCGACCGGGCTTGAGGACTGCTATGCGGTGGCGAAGGCAATGTATGAAAAAGAGTTTCTTTTGAATGTGAATTCAGAGGATATCACACTGATAGGAGACAGCGCAGGAGGAAATCTGGCTGCAGCACTTTCACTAATGGCAAGAGACAGAGGAGAATTTCTCCCCAGAAGGCAGATTCTAATCTACCCAGCAACGAATAATGATTATTCGGAAAATTCATCATTTGATTCTGTTAGGGAAAATGGGACAGATTATCTTCTGACAGCAGGAAAACTAAGAGATTACCTTGATTTTTACGCGGGGAAAGAAGAGGATCGGATGAATCCCTATTTTGCACCGATTCTGGAAGAGAATCTGCAAAATCAGCCGGATACGCTGGTCATAACCGCGGAATATGATCCATTAAGAGATGAGGGAGAGGCATATGGAAGAAAACTGGAAGCGGCAGGAAACAGGGTAGAAATCTACCGGATCAAGAACGCACTTCACGGTTTTTTTGCCCTGGGAATCAAAAGCAATCACGTACAGGAAAGTTTTGATATTATAAATAATTTTTTGAGGAGGGAATAGCCGTCATGCAGTCGAGGGGTGCGTATTGGCGGAAACTGGACAACGCGGCAAAACTTTTTTCGGCAGCAAGTACGAAAAGGGATACCCGTGTATTCCGCTTTTATTGTGAATTAAGAGAGGAAATTGAGGAAGCAAAGCTTCAGCAGGCGCTGGACAGGACGCTGGTTAAATATCCGATGTTCTTGTCGGTTATGAGAAAAGGCTTGTTCTGGCATTATCTTGAACAGAGTAATCTGCGCCCGGTCGTTCGGAAAGAAACCCGGGAACCTTGCAGAAATCTGTACATCCGGGACAAGAAAGAGCTTTTGTTTGAAGTGACATATTATAAGAAGAGGATTAATTTTGAGGTCTTTCATGCACTGACAGATGGGACGGGAGCCAGTGAATTTATTCGGGAGCTGGTGAAGAATTATTTGTTCCTAGTACATGAAGGGGACGGGCTGGCGGATCTTGAATTAAACGAGAAGACGGTTACTGTTTCGGACCAGGAAGACGACGGATTTGCGAAGTACTATTCTCGTGATAATAAGGGCAGAAAAAAGAACCGGAGAAAAGCATATCAGATTAGAAGAAACAGTGATCTCGGAAGCCTTCAGGTGACGGAAGCAGAAGTGAAAGTGGCGGATCTTGCGAAAAAGGCGAAGGAATATGGTGTGTCGATGACGGTGTACTTAACAGCGGTTCTGATGTGCGCGATTCACGGGAAAATGTCCAGGCGTCAGGAGGAAAAACCGGTGGCGCTTATGGTGCCTGTCAATCTGCGGAAATTTTTCCCGACAGATTCCATGCTGAATTTTTTTAGCTGGCTGGAGGTGGAACACCGTTTCGGTCAGAGAAAAGATAGTCTGAACGAAGTGATCCGTGAGGTGAAGCAATATTTTGACGAGGGCCTCACAAAAGAGAAAATGGGGGAACGGATGAGTGAATATTTTGCACTTGAAGTGCATCCGATCCTGCGGCTCGCACCGCTTGGATTAAAGAATTTCTGCATCGGTTTTGGATCACGCAGTTCGGCAAAGGAGATAACGGCGATTTTTTCCAATATGGGAATCATTCGTATGCCGGAAGACTATGCGAAGTATATTGAGCGTTTCGGTGTATTTACCAGCACACCGAAAGTGGAACTATGTATGTGTTCATTTGAAGAGAATGTTTATTTGGGATTTACGTCAAGATTTGACAGTTCGGTGATCAAGAAGAACTTTTTTTGCATTCTTGAACAAGAGGGAATCAAGGTGACACTGCTTGAGACTGAATATCCGGAAGAGGCGACTGCTGATTCAATTGGAATGAAAGTATTTCGGATATTTACCTTCTTATGTATTGCGGCAGCGGTCATCGCACTGGGGAGTGATTATTGTGTGGATGGACATTTCGGATTATCACTGAAAATATGCGGGGGTGCATTCAGTATGTGGCTTGCACTTGCGGTTGCATTCTTTAAACGATACAATCTTTTGAAAAATGCTATGTGGCAGCTGGCTGTGGTGACGACCGTCTGTACAGTGTGGGATCTGCTGACAGGATGGCACGGATGGTCGGTGGATTTTGTTTTTCCGGTTGTCAGTATTGTGATTATCATTTCCATGATGATCATTTCCAAAATATACTACCGCCATCCAAAACAGTATATGATCTACTTTGTGATGGCGGCAGGGTATGGACTGTTTTTCCCGCTGGTTTTTATCCTGACAGGGCTGGTTAACGTGACGGCACCGTCGGTCATCAGTATTGCATTTTCATTCCTGACACTCACCGCGCTGATCCTTTTTAAAGGGCGCGAGTTCCGCGAGGAAATGGAAAAGACATTTCATGTATAGAATGATTGAAAACGAAATAGCTATGGTCTGGCGAGCAGGTAATCGATTGCACGAAGAAGGTCTTTTTTCTGGTCGGGAAGCATTCCGTAAATGGTATACTGGTCCAGAACGGTCGTGTCTTCGAACAGACAGTCCTTCACGTGCAGATTTTCAAGCATCAGGCGCTCTTCCAAAAGGATTTCTTCCGGAGTCATCATCTGGAAAAATCCTTTTTGTGCTTCTTTGAAGAGCTTTGTGTCTTCCCAGAGCTTCAGCTTCAGACACCATATGTTTTTTGGATGGAGCTGATTCAGAAGTCGGGCTGTTTCTAGTGCATGGAGATGGGAATACTCACGTCCGCCAAGTCCGGGGATAATGGTGACAAAGTAATCGATGCCTGTTTGCTCCAGACGATGCAGAGCATCCAGAATCTGTGCGGATGTCACGCCCTTGCACCGTTCTGCCAGAATCGGGTCGCTTCCGCTCTCCACTCCGATATGAAGAGCGGCAACGCCTCTGGATTTCAGCAGTCGCAATTCTTCATCTGTTTTCCGGAGTATGTCATCAGCACGGGAATACATGGCGATTCTATGTACATTGGGCATATATTTTGCGACAAGATCAATGATCTGACATAAGAATTCAGTGGAGAGGCAGAATGCGTTTTCACCGAGCAGAAACAGCCTTGTATTTTCTGGTTGAAGCATTCCGAGGATCTGCAGATTGTGTTCAATGCGGGAAAGCGGATGAATGCAGAATTCATCCCGGGCAAAATCACAGAAAGTACATTTGTGCCAGCTGCATCCAAGGGCAACTTCCAGAGCGGCACTTCCTTCCTCTTGGGGTGGAATATAAATGGTTTCATGTGTATAAATGGATTGATAAAGTTCTTCTCGCGTCATGTCTGTTTTCCTTTCATAAAAAATGTTTCTATTGCGGATACAATATGGTTTCGTATATTCTGTCTATAGTGTACCACAAAACAGAAAGAAGAAGAATCTTCATTTTTAGGCAGATATTCTTGTGTGAAAGTGAAGAGGTGTGCTATACTTGTGCAGAGTAAGAAAAACAGGGGAAACCTGCTGGGAGTGTATGGAATGGCAAAAAATAAAAAGAAAAAAAGCAATAAGCCGACAACGATACGATATTTTGATTATAGCCTTCTTGCTGTGATGGTATTCCTGATCTGCTTCGGACTTGTGATGCTCTATAGTACCAGTGCGTATGAGGCACAGAGCAAGTTTAATGATGGAATGTATTATTTAAAAAGACAGGGAATCATCAGTATGGGAGGCCTTGTAATTATGCTGTTTGTTACCCGGATCGATTACCATCGATATGCGAAATACTCGGCAGCACTTTATGGATTTGCGATGCTTCTGATGGCGCTGGTAAAGTATTCGCCACTGGGATATGAGGTGTATGGAGCAAGAAGATGGCTGCAGATCCCGGGAACGGGACAGACCATGCAGCCTGCCGAGGTGACGAAGATTGCAGTCATTTTGTTTATACCTTATTTAATATGTAAGATGGGAAGCAAGGTTCATAAGCTGAAAGGAAGCCTTATGGTACTGGCGTGGGGAGCAGTAGCCGCTTTTGGTGTGTTCTATCTGACGGATAACCTGAGTTCGGCAATCATTGTAATGGGAATTGCCTGCTTCATATTATTTGTTGTACATAAGAAAATGAGACCGTTCGTTATCATTGGCGGATGTGGAGTCGGAGCATTTGTGGCAATCGCGGCTGTCCTTGGTAAAGTGCTGGAGAACAGTGATAATTTTCGGCTGCGCCGCATTATCGCATGGCTGAATCCGGAAAAATATGCATCGTCACTTTCGTTCCAGACTCTGCAGGGAATGTACGCGATTGGTTCCGGAGGCTTTTTTGGAAAAGGATTAGGCAATAGTGCACAGAAAATGATTATACCTGAAGTGCAAAATGACTTCATCCTTACGGTTATTTGTGAGGAACTAGGGGTATTCGGTGCTATTATGGTATTTGTATTGTTTGGACTGCTTTTGTATAGACTTCTGTTTATTGCACAAAATGCCCCGGATCTTTATGGAGCTCTGATCGTAACCGGAATTTTTTCTCATATTGCAATTCAGGTTATTCTGAATGTGGCAGTTGTGGTGAATCTGATTCCTAATACGGGAATTACACTGCCGTTTATCAGTTATGGTGGTACGTCTGTACTATTTCTTATGATTGAAATGGGAATTGCATTGGGAGTATCACGTAAGATAAAAATTGAGGAGTAAAAAAGTCTTTTTTTTCATTAGAGAGTGTGTTATCATATACAAAGTGGTAATGAAAACTACATATTGCGGAAGCTGAAGACGGATTCGGGAGGAATGATATATGAGTTATAAAATAATCGTAGACAGCTGTGGAGAGTTAACAGAAGAGATGAGAGCGTCAGGAATATTTGAGACGGCATCACTTGCGATGGATGTGGACGATTATCATATTATAGATGATGAGACATTTGATCAGGCGGATTTCTTGAAAAAAGTAGCGGAGAGTCCGAACTGTCCAAAGTCATGCTGCCCTTCACCGGAACGGTATATGGAGGGATACCGGTGTGATGCGGATCGGGTATATGTTGTGACTTTGTCTGCGGAGTTAAGTGGCTCTTATAACAGTGCTGTGCTAGGGGCAAATCTCTATCATGAGGAATATGGGGATAAGGATATTTATGTATTTAACTCCCGTTCTGCATCAATCGGTGAGACATTGATCGCATGTAAGATCATAGAATGTGAAGAAAATGAACTGATGTTTCCGGAAGTGATCGAAAAAGTGGAAGAGTATATTGAAGGACAGAATACATTTTTCGTTCTTGAGTCACTGGAAACGCTTCGGAAAAATGGGAGACTTACGGGACTTAAGGCGATCGCGGCAAACGTGCTGAATATCAAGCCAGTGATGGGATCTACTCCGAAAGGAGAGATATGCCAGCTGGGACAGGCCCGTGGAATGAAGAAAGCACTTCAGAAACTGGTGGATTGTGTGGAGGAAGGCTCTGTAAATGTTGAAAATAAAGTTCTGGCAATCTCGCACTGTAATTGCCCGGAACGTGCAGAAGTTTTGAGACAAATGCTGGATGAAAGACTTCATCCGCAGCAGATTCTTGTTCTGGATACGAGAGGAATCAGCAGTATGTATGCGAATGACGGAGGAGTGATCGTCGCGGTATAGTTGTATAGAATAGAGGGAATGACTTTGACATTAGCTGAGAAATTAAAAAGTGCAAGAGAAAATGCGGGATATTCTCAGAGCCAAGTCGCTGAAAGACTCAATATATCACGGCAAGCGGTCTCCAGATGGGAAAATGGAAGAGCGTATCCGGATATTGATAATTTGGTAGTGCTCAGTGAGATATATAAGGTTTCTATCGATGAATTGTTAAAGGATAAGAGTGCTGATGAGCAAGATGAAGTAAACACTGAGATAGAAGTTGAGCCGGAAGAAAGGAATAACAGACTTGCAGTATTGATGGTTGCAATTTCCGGCACTTTGTTTCCGGGTGGAGGATTAGTGATCATGTTGGCAGTTTTACTTTATTGTGGAATCAAAAGGATAGAACTGCCAAAGGTTTATAAAGTTATTATAGCAGTATGTTTCGTAATAAATCTTATAAATGTTGGAGTGTTGATAAAGTCTTTTGGATCTGTTTTTGCAGAGTGGCTATAACAAATAGGTACTAAATTGTTGGAAAAGGTGAACTCTAGTGGTGCATTTAGTAGTGTAAACGAATAATTTCTCCCTGGAAATTACTCATTACTTTGCTGTGATTTTATTTGTGCTATTATAAGTGTATAATATTTGCGCAAATAAACAGCCAGAATAGTGAGAAATTTGGAGACAGTGGGCCATAAATTTATACCTTAGGAGGATTTATGAAAGCGAATAGCATTAGTAATAATAAAAAGTTAACATTGCTAGAATTTTTGTGCTTGATCATATTAACTTTATACGTCCTGGAACAATATGTCTTACCGGATCTATTACAGATTAATCCGGATTTTTATGTGATTTTTAATTGGTGGTTGTGGTTAGTGGATAAGACTGTAGGGAATGTTTGCAGATACTTAGCTGTTATTTTTTCTTTCCAGCTATTAAGAACAATCATTCCGGAAAAGCATATGACAAAAGATGAAAATCCAAAAGTCTAATGCTTGAATCTGTTAAAGAAATATGCTAATATTGTAGCATCTAATTTTAAAAGGAGCTACAGTAAGATGAGTCAGGAAAAAGTAGATTGTTATAAAAAAGAAAAAGCAAATAGAAAACAGATTATGAGGAAACAGAAGATTATGCACATCGTGCGCAGTGCCATCGTGGGAGTGATCGCAGTGGCGCTGGTTGGATGGCTTGGTTATTCTGCGTACGGCTTGTATGAGCAGAATCAGCCGAGAGATATGGCAGAAGTGGATTACACTGCTGTAGATGGGTATCTTCAGTCCCTCAATTTATCCGAATAATGAAAATAAAAAGTGTATAGTAAAGAGTCTGCCGGAGAGCAGGCTCTTTTTTAGTTCCGGGGATATGCCGGAAGTGTCAGCGCTCATTTTATTTGCTCCATTTCAATGAGTGAATTAATATAAAAACAGAAAAAAGTGGGAAAATTTCCCACAATGATATGAAAACGAAAAAATCCCCCACGATTCCCCACCACTTGATGCTAAATGGAGGGTGAAGAGGAATCGGAAGGGGATTTTTCTGCTTTTTGTGCAATTTGGGGAGAAAAAAGGAAAAATTACAGAAAAGTCTGGGAGAGCATAAAAAAATGAAAAAGGGGGTTGAAAAGGGAGATAAAGTGGTTTACAATGGTTTCAAGTGGTAGAAAGTGGTGAATAGTGGAGCGAAGTGGTGTAAAAGTGGCAGACCACTTTGAAAGAAGGTGATCCTTGATGTTGACTGGAGAGTTTAATCACAGTATTGACGCGAAAGGCAGGCTCATCATTCCGTCAAAATTGCGAGAAAGTCTGGGAGAACATTTCGTAATTACCAAGGGGATGGATGGCTGCTTATTTCTCTATCCGGAAAACGAATGGGAAGCCTTTGAAGACAAGCTAAGAACCTTACCACTCACGAACAAAAAGGCCAGAGACTTTAAACGTTTCTTTCTCGGAAGCGCCGTGGAAGGAGAACTTGATAAACAAGGGAGAGTTTTGATTTCTTCTTCGCTTCGTGCATATGCCAGTCTGGACAAAGAAGTTGTGCTTGCCGGTGTGCTGGACAAGGTGGAGATCTGGAGCAAGGATGCGTGGGAAGCTCGTACTGCTGATGTTGAGGAAAATATCGAAGATATTGCAAGTGACATGGAAGATTTGGGACTGAGCATTTAACCGGATCACAAAAGCGAAACGGATTGCAATGATTCGTTTCAATAGGAGGACACTATGGCATTTGAACACAAATCAGTATTACTGGAGGAGACAATCGAGGGCCTTGCCATCAAGCCGGACGGTATTTACGTCGATGGGACGCTTGGTGGAGGCGGACATGCTTATGAAGTATGTCGGCGTTTAAGTAACAAGGGGAGTTTTATAGGAATAGACCAGGACGCTGCTGCAATCGAGGCGGCAAGCGAACGATTACTCAGTTTCGGGGAGAGAGTTACAATAATCCGGAGCAATTATTGTGATATGAAACTGAGGCTCCATGAAATCGGCATTGACAAAGTAGATGGGATCGTACTTGATCTGGGCGTGTCATCTTATCAGCTGGATACGGCAGACCGAGGATTCTCCTATCGGGCAGATGCACCTTTGGATATGAGAATGGACACCAGACAGAGTGTAACGGCAAAGGACATCGTCAATGGCTACAGTGAGATGGACCTTTTTCGCATTATACGTGACTACGGAGAAGATAAGTTCGCGAAAAATATCGCGAAACATATCGTGGCCGAACGTGAGAAAGGTCCAATCGAAACGACTGGACAGCTTGCCGAGATCATCAAACAGTCTATACCGATGAAGGTTCAGAAGACATCAGGACATCCGGCAAAGAGAACATTCCAGGCAATTCGGATTGAATGCAACAGGGAACTGGAGGTGCTTCGGGATTCGCTGGATGATATGATTGATATATTGAATCCGGGCGGAAGGATCTGTATCATTACGTTCCATTCGCTGGAAGACAGAATTGTAAAAGGTATTTTTAAGAAAAATGAAAATCCCTGTACTTGTCCAAGTACATTTCCGGTGTGCGTGTGTGGTAAAGTATCCAAGGGACGTGTTGTTACGAAGAAGCCGGTTCTTCCGAGTGAAGAAGAGATGGAAGAAAACAGCCGCTCAAAAAGCGCAAAGCTTCGTATTTTTGAAAGAAGATAGAATACAAGGGATATATTTAATTTGAAAGGGTGGTGCCTTATGGCAGCAAGGCGGAATAATTATGTAGAGACAGCAAGACGCCCACAGGCACATAGTGGAATGTACATATATGGAAATACGGTTCGGCAAAATGAGGTGATGCCGCGAAGACGGGAACGAGTGGTTGAAGAGCCACGCCGTAAGAAGAGAGTCAGCCGTCAGGTGAGACAGAACCGGAAGAAAGCACTGCATATGAGTCCGGCATACGTAGCATTTCTTGCTTTTGCAGCAGTAATCGCACTGGTGGCATGCGTATGGTATCTTCAGATGCGTACAGAGCTTACGAATCGATCTGAACATATTTCAGAACTGCAGCAGGAGCTTGCCGATATACGGGAGGAAAATACGACAAGATACAATTCCATCACAGATTCTGTGAATTTGGAAGAAGTTAGAGAGAAAGCAATCAATGAACTGGGAATGGTCTATGCAAATTCTGATCAGGTTGTTACCTATCAGAATCCGGTAAGTGATTATATGAAGCAGTATCAGGATATCCCGAAAAGCGGAGTGCTGGCTCAGTCTGAACAGATGAAAAAATAGAACAGAAATGCAAGGTGAATCAAATGTCAAAAAGAAAGAAAAGAAAAGTTCCTGCTTTGAGGCAAAAATTCACGAAAGGGATGCAGAAAAAGCTGGTAATACTCTTTATGTTGATATTACTGGCTTTTGTTATTCTCATCGGAAGAATTACTTACATCAATGCCTCGGAAGGAGAAAATTATACGAAGATCGTACTGGATCAACAGCAGTACACAAGCAGAACGATCCCGTTTAAACGTGGTGATATCGTGGACAGCAACGGCACAAAGCTTGCGACCAGTGAACGTGTGTATAATGTGATTCTGGATGCCAAAGTACTTTTGAGTAATGAAAAAAAAGCAGAGACATATAAGCAGGCGACGACGGAAGCTCTTCAGACGTATTTCGGAATTGAAGCGGAAACGGTTCTCAATATTCTGGAGGAAGACCCGACCAGTCGCTATACTATTCTGAAAAAGGGAATAGACTATGATACTGCAAAAGCTTATGAAAAAGCTGTGGAAGGGAATACGGATATTCAGGGTATCTGGCTGGAGGAAGACTACGTCAGAAAATATCCTTATGATACGCTTGCATGCGATGTAATCGGATTCAGTGTAGATGGAAATGTGGGAGCTGCCGGCCTTGAGGCATATTATAACAGTACGCTGAATGGAACGGATGGACGAAAATACGGGTATCAAAACACGGAGGCGTCCACAACGCAGACGGTGAAAGAACCGGTCAATGGCAGTACGATCGTAACAACGCTGGATGCAAATCTTCAGTCAATCGTAGAGAAACATCTGTCTGCATTTTATGAAGAGCATAGAAATGAAGCAACACAGGGAGGCGGATTTAAAAACGGGGCGGTAATTATGATGAACCCGAATACAGGTGAGATTCTTGCCATGTCTTCGCTGCCGATTTTTGATCTGAACAATCCAAGAGATTTGTCAAATTATTATTCAGAAGAGCAGATTGCGGCAATGTCCAGTGAAGAGAAGCTGGATATTCTGAATGGACTCTGGAGAAATTTCTGTGTGTCCGATACTTATGAACCGGGGTCTACGATCAAACCATTTACCGTGGCAACAGGTCTGGAAATCGGAAAGCTGACCGGGGATGAGACCTATTACTGCGGAGGCTACCTTCATGTGGGTGATCATGATATCAAATGTATTTCTTATGATGAAGGAGGACATGGGTATCAGAATCTGACACAGGTTATGGAGAATTCCTGCAATGTGGCTTTGATGGAAATCGGCCTTGATATCGGAACAGAAGAGTTCAGCAAATATCAACACATATTTGGATTTGGTGAGTATAGTGGGATTGATCTCCCGGGAGATGCGGCGACTTCGGCACTTTTGTATCAGCCCGACAATATGGGAAGCACAGATCTTGCAACGAACTCCTTCGGGCAGAACTTCAATGTGACTATGGTGCAGTTGATCTCAGGTTTCTGTTCCCTGATAAATGGGGGGAATTATTATGAACCGCATGTGGTTAAGGCGATTCGTGATGAAAATGGGAATGTCACAGAAACGATTGAACCGGTTCTGGAGAAAAGAACGATATCGAAGAAGACGTCTGAGATGTTGAAAAGCTATATGCACAGTGTTGTTGAAAACGGCAGTGGAAAATATGCGAAAGTGGAAGGCTATGATGTGGGAGGGAAAACAGGTACCGCAGAGAAACTCCCTCGTGGTGAGAATAAGAACGTAGTTTCCTTTATCGGTTATGCACCACAGGATAACCCGGAAATCGTCGTTTATGTTGTGATCGATGAACCGAATGTGCCGAATCAGGCAAGATGCAGTAATCAGATTTCACAGCTTGCCGCGGATATTATGAAGGAAGCGTTTCCGTATCTGAATATTACAAAGGCTTCAGCTGAATAAATGAAGGGTATAACCCCGGGCAAAGAATAATATGTTATAGAAATGGAAGATAACATATTTGAAGGTCCGGGGTTTTTATGCGCAACAAAACATATAATAAAAAGAAAATGCTTGTCGTATTTCTGGCAGCGGCGGTGATGATACTGGGGCTGCTGGGAAGGCTTGTCTATCTGATGATCTTCGATGCAGAGTATTATCAGGAAAAGGCAAAAGCGCTGCATGAGCGTGAACGGGAAATCAAGGCTGCAAGAGGAGAAATTGTGGATAGAAACGGAGTTGTACTCGCTACGAACAGAACGGTGTGCACGATTTCGGTTATTCACAGCCAGATCAAGGAACCAGAGAGAGTCATTGAAGTACTTTCAAAAGAACTGGGGATTTCGTCCGGTGAAATACGTAAAAAAGCAGAGAAGATTTCCTCAAGAGAAAAGATAAAGACGAATGTTGATAAAGAGACAGGGGACAGAATCCGGGAATATGATCTTGACGGAGTGAAAATAGATGAAGATTTTAAACGGTATTATCCATATGACAGTCTCGCATCGAAAGTGATTGGGTTCACCGGAGGGGATAATCAGGGAATCATAGGACTGGAAGTGAAATATGAAAAATGGCTGAAAGGGACGAACGGGACGATTCTTACAACGACGGATGCAAGGGGAATCGAACTGGAAGGAATTGCGGAGGACCGGATAGAACCGGTAGCCGGAGAGACACTTCAAATCAGTCTGGATTATAATATTCAGATGTATGCACAGCAGGCTGCGTTGAAAGTCATGGAGGAGAAAGAGGCCGATGCAGTAGTTATCCTTGTGATGAATCCCCAAAATGGTGAAATCTATGCCTGCGTTAATATTCCGGAATTTAATCTGAATGATCCATTTACTTTGAATATGGAAAAGGATACTTCGGAACTGGATGATGAAGTCAAACAGGAACGCTTGAATCAGATGTGGAGAAATCGATGCATCAATGATACATATGAACCGGGATCCGTATTTAAAGTGTTCACGGCTTCTGCGGCATTGGAGGAGGGAGTGGTAAGCCTTACGGATCAGTTCTATTGTCCGGGATATAAAATTGTGGAAGACAGAAAGATCCGCTGTGCAAGAACGACCGGCCATGGTGCGGAAACGTTTGTGCAGGGAGTGCAGAACTCCTGTAATCCGGTTTTTATTGAAGTTGGATTGCGGCTGGGAGTAGATAATTTTTACAAGTATTTTGAAAAATTCGGTCTGTTGGAAAAAACAGGAGTGGATCTTCCGGGGGAGGCTGATACGATTATGCACAAGAAAGAAAATGTCGGTCAGGTGGAACTGGCTACGATGTCCTTTGGACAGTCTTTTCAGGTAACACCGATCCAGATGGCTGCGACGATCAGTTCCCTTATCAATGGTGGGGAAAGGATCACCCCGCATTTTGGAATGGCAACTTATCGGGCGGATGGGGAGAAGACGGAGACATTTGATTATGGGGAAGGCAAAAGAATTCTGTCGCAGGAGGTTTCTGAGACAATGCAGGCTGTACTGGAAACGGTTGTGTCAGAAGGTGGAGGAAAGAATGCCTATATTGAAGGGTATCGAATCGGCGGGAAAACGGCAACCAGTCAGACGCTGCCAAGGAGCGCGAGAAAATATATTGCTTCTTTTGTTGGCTTCGCACCGGCAGATGATCCGGAAGTGCTGGCGATGGCAGTAATCTACAATCCACAGGGTGTCTATTATGGAGGGACGATCGCTGCCCCGGTTGTGAGGGACATTTTCGATAATGTACTTCCATATCTGGGAATAGAAAAACAGTCATAGGAAAATGAGAAGGACGAAAGGTAAAAGGTCGGAAGTGTCCACTTTACAAATGGAAACAGATACATTATACTAAATGCGTAGAAAAAAACGAAAGAAATAAGAGGTGCGTTATGGATTATAAGATGGTAATTCCAGTGCTGATAGCATTTGGACTGAGTGTATTGACCGGACCTATTGTGATACCGATTCTCAGAAGGCTGAAGATGGGGCAGACAGAGCGTGAGGAAGGAGTGAAGTCTCATCTTAAGAAAGCAGGAACTCCGACAATGGGAGGCGTGATCATCCTGTTCGCGATTACGATGACATCCCTGATCTATGTCAGGGAATATCCAAAAGTGATCCCGGTCCTTTTTGTGACGCTGGGGTTTGGAATGATTGGATTCCTGGATGATTATCTGAAGGTTGTACTAAAGCGTTCCGATGGCCTCATGCCGATGCAGAAAATGGCACTCCAGATTGTGGTGACTGCGATTTTTGCATTTTACATTGTTAAGGTTGCAAAGGTCCCGCTTACGATGCTGGTTCCTTTTACCGGCGGGAAATACTACTGGGATATCGGATGGCTTGCAATTCCGGTTCTGTTTTTTGCTGTTATCGGTACGGTGAACGGAGTGAATTTTACGGATGGTCTGGATGGCCTTGCATCTAGTGTGACGGTGCTTGTGGCTACATTTTTCACAGTCGTTGCGATGGGAAATAAGAGTGGAATCGAGCCGATTACCTGTGCGGTTGTCGGAGCGCTTCTTGGATTTCTACTGTTCAATGTATATCCGGCAAGTGTTTTCATGGGAGACACCGGTTCGCTGGCGCTGGGAGGTTTTGTGGCTTCGGCAGCCTATATGCTTCAGATGCCGCTGTTTATCATAATTGTCGGACTTATTTATCTGATCGAGGTGCTTTCTGTTATGATACAGGTTGCATATTTTAAGAAAACGGGTGGGAAGAGATTTTTTAAGATGGCTCCGATCCATCATCATTTTGAACTTTGCGGATGGAGTGAAACGAGAGTTGTCGCAGTATTTTCAATTGTTACGGCTATTTTATGCCTGATTGCCCTTCTGGCGCTTTAAGCGAAGAAGAAGAAAGGTAGGAGGAAGAAAGATGGATTTACAAGGGAAGAAAGTGCTTGTTTTTGGTGCAGGCATCAGTGGTACCGGCTCTTGCAGGCTGCTGGCAGATAAAGGGGCAGAAGTGATTCTTTATGATGGAAATGAGAAACTGGATGCGGCTGCTGTTGCAAATCAGACCGGTGCAAGGGTAATTCTCGGAACATTTCCCGAGGAGGAACTTGCGAGGCTTGATCTGGTGGTAATGAGTCCGGGAGTTCCGACGGATCTTCCAATCGTACTTCGGATGAAAGAAGAAGGAATTCCTGTCTGGGGAGAGATCGAACTCGCGTATGTGTGTGGAAAAGGTGAGATTCTCGGAATTACGGGAACCAATGGAAAGACGACGACGACCTCCCTCCTTGGCGAGATTATGAAGAATGCGTTTGAAAGTGTGTTTGTTGTCGGGAATATTGGCAATCCTTATACGACGGTTGCGAACGAAACGAGGGAGGATTCAGTGATCGTCGCGGAGCTGTCCAGTTTCCAGCTGGAGAGTATCCTTACATTCAGGCCGAAAGTCAGTGCGGTTCTGAACATCACGCCGGATCATCTGAACAGACACCACACGATGGAAGCTTATATTCAGGCGAAACAGGATATAGCGAAGAATCAGACCTCCGAGGATACCTGTATACTGAATTATGAAGATGAAGTTACACGTGGTATGGCGGATAAGATCGATGCTTCGGTTCTATTTTTCAGTAGTGCGCATAAATTGGAACAGGGGATTTATCTGGATGATGGTGCGATCATTTACAAACCGGATAAAGATAAGGAAGGTATTTTGATCTGCCGTACGGAGGAACTGCAGATTCTGGGCGTACACAATTATGAGAATGTAATGGCAGCTGTTGCAATGGCGGCTGTCTATGGAGTGGATCTGGATGTGATCCGCGATACAGTAAAGTCATTTAAAGGAGTAGAACACCGGATCGAGTTTGTGGCTGAGAAAGGCGGAGTTGTCTATTATAATGATTCAAAAGGAACCAATCCGGATGCGGCAATCAAGGGAATTCAGGCAATGAACCGGCCTACGGTCCTGATTGGAGGAGGTTACGATAAACAGTCTGACTTTCATGAATGGATCCGCAGCTTTGACGGAAAAGTACGTTATCTGGTTTTGATCGGCGCAACGAAGGAGCAGATACAGAGGGAAGCGGCAGAATGCGGATTTCATGACTGCATTCTGAGAGATACTTTTGAGGAGGCAATGGACACTTGTGTGGAACTTGCTAATCCCGGAGATGCAGTTCTGCTTTCTCCGGCATGTGCGAGCTGGGGAATGTTTCCGAATTATGAAGTACGCGGAGATGAATTTAAGAAATATGTGCTTGCATTATAAAAAGTGAGGAAGTGAGCCGGATTGGCGGAGAAAGAGAAAAAGAAGCGAATGGATTATACGCTTCTTGTCATAGTGTTTCTGCTGGTCGCAGTAGGCCTGGTGATTCTATACAGTACCAGCGCATACAATGGTGACGTGAAATTTCACGATTCTTTCTACTATCTGAAGAAGCAGGTGTTTGCAACGATCCTGGGGCTTGTTATGATGTTCTGGGTTGCCGGGATTGATTATCATGTATGGCAGCAGTTTGCAGCAGTCTGCTATCTGGCAGCGGTTGGGCTGTCAATTGCGGTTATGCTATTCGGAAAAGAGTATAACGGATCCAAAAGATGGTTATCTTTGGGTCCGTTTTCTTTTCAGCCTTCTGAATTTGCGAAAGTTGCGCTTATTATTTTCTTGTCATGGATCGTGACGAAACATGCAAAGACGATTGCGAAAACAGGGACTATGTTCAGAATTGTTCTCTGGATGCTCCCAATCGTGGGACTGGTCGGTACCAGTAATCTGAGTACGGCAATCATCATTCTGGGGATCGGCGTCGTACTGGTATTTGTTGCCAGCCCTCGATATGCACAGTTTGTCGGCATGGGGGTGTTGGGGTGCGCGTTTATGGGAATCTTTCTGGCTCTCGAAAGCTACCGGCTGGAACGTCTTGCAATCTGGAGAAATCCTGAAAATTATGAGAAGGGATATCAGACCCTGCAGGGGCTTTATGCCATTGGATCGGGCGGACTTTTCGGAACCGGTCTTGGAAATAGTGTCCAGAAGCTCGGGTTTGTGCCCGAAGCGCAAAATGACATGATTTTTTCTATTATATGTGAAGAACTCGGACTGGTGGGGGCGGCTTTTATCGTCTTTTTGTTCCTGATTCTGATCTGGAGATTTTTTTTGATCGCAACGCACAGCCGAGATCTTTTTGGCGCACTGATCGCATCGGGAGCGATGGCGCATATGATGATACAAGTGATTCTGAATATTGCGGTCGTTACAAATACAATACCGAATACAGGGATTACTCTTCCGTTCATCAGTTACGGAGGGACGTCCGTTGTTTTCCTTTTGATTGAAATGGGGCTTGTGCTTAGTGTGTCAAGTCTGGTAGAATGAACCTTAGGGAGGAAAATGCTGCCTGAAAAGGACAGTTGATAAATAATAAGGAGGCATTTGGATGAGTGAAGAACAGAATTACAAAAAACGACGAATCAAGAAGCGGACGATTTATGCAATCATTCTGCTGGTTATGCTGATCTGCTTTGTTATGATTGGATTTCTCCTTTTATTTCAGGTTCGAAAAATAGAAGTGGAGGGGAATCAAATTCTATCTAAGCAGGAAATTGCAGACTGGCTGCAGCAGGATGAATTTTCAACGAATTCCGTATATTTGCTCTGCAAATATCATTTTACAGATTATGAGATGCTGCCTGCGTTGGAAGAGGCCAAGGTGGGGCTTGCCAATCCATGGACGATTCGAGTTCAAGTGACGGAAAAGAAAATTGTAGGTTATATTATAGTCGGAGATGATTTCGTATATTTTGATAAGGATGGCGTGGTGCTGGCGCGAACAAAAGAATGGTGGGATGATGTGCCGTGTATCGAAGGTCTTACCGTGAGTGAAGCAGAGCTTTTCGAGGAACTTCCGGTCGGGAAGGACAACAAGAAGGTTTTTGAGCATTTGCTGGATATGAGTAACACGTTGAAGAAATATGACCTGAAGCCGGATCGGATTTTGTGCAGAGGCTCGGATTTGTATTTGTATTTTGGAAATAAATGTGCGATCATCGGTGATGAGAATCTGGCAGACAGGATTGCACAGATTCCGCCGATCCTGGAGAAACTCGGGGATCAGAAAGGGACGCTTCATCTGGAGAGATATGACGAGGATCACACGACAATCAGCTTTGAAAAAGATGTCCTACCGGAAGAAAGTGAGTAAAAAATTAGAAAAATATACAAAATTCTATTGATATTTTGGAAAAAAAACTATATTATAGTTGATATATAGCTAATCGTATATTGGACATATTGGGTGTATAATATAATAAGGAGACAAAGGAGGAGAAACTCTTGTTAGAAATTAAGACAAACGAATCAGAAGCAGCAGCAAAAATAATCGTAATTGGTGTTGGCGGCGGTGGAAATAATGCTGTGAACCGTATGATCGACGAACAGATTGCAGGTGTTGAATTTATTGCAATCAATACAGATAAGCAGGCACTTCAGCTCTGTAAGGCACCGACTCTGATGCAGATTGGAGACAAGCTTACCAAAGGACTTGGCGCGGGAGCAAAACCGGAGATCGGTGAGAAGGCAGCAGAAGAAAGTGCGGAAGAGATTTCAGCAGCACTGAAGGGTGCAGATATGGTATTTGTAACCTGTGGTATGGGAGGCGGAACCGGAACCGGTGCAACGCCTGTTGTAGCACGTATTGCGAAAGAGCAGGGAGCGCTTACTGTAGGTGTTGTTACGAAACCATTCCGTTTCGAATCAAAAACAAGAATGAACAATGCGCTTGCAGGAATTGAAAAATTAAAAGAGAATGTTGATACATTGATTGTTATCCCGAATGATAAACTTCTTGAGATCGTTGATAGACGAACAACAATGCCGGAAGCACTGAAGAAAGCAGATGAAGTCCTTCAGCAGGGTATTCAGGGTATTACCGACTTGATCAACGTACCGTCACTTATCAACCTTGACTTTGCGGATGTTCAGACTGTCATGACAGACAAAGGAATTGCACATATCGGTATCGGTCAGGGCAAAGGCGATGACAAGGCATTGGAAGCTGTTAAACAGGCTGTTGCCAGCCCGTTGCTTGAGACGACAATTGCAGGAGCTTCTCATGTAATTATCAATATTTCCGGAGACATCACTCTTATGGATGCAAGTGATGCGGCTGAATATGTACAGGATCTCGCAGGAGAAGAAGCGAATATTATCTTTGGTGCTATGTACGATGATTCTAAGTCAGATGAAGCAACGATTACCGTAATTGCGACCGGACTTCACAGTGTGGGAGGAACTGCATCCAAATTGCAGTCCAGACTGGAACATAAATCCAGTATGCTTTCAGGCGCAGGTTCTATGGGAGGAACAACGCAGGCGATGCCGAAGAACGACTATGGTATGGAGAGACCGCTTTACAATACAAGAAATTACCAGCAAGGTACCGGTAACGGAACGATGCCTCAGCTTCAGACACCGAGAAAGCCGGCAAGCAATGTAAAAGAGCAGTCTATTAAGATTCCGGATTTCTTTAAGAAATAATTTTATATTTTTGTCGAAAGACGCAACATATTTTATGTTGCGTCTTTTTTTATGCTCATTTATACGACAGCCTTTTTTGTGAAAATTTGACAAAAGTCATTCCGAGTTCCTGTGTTTAGTGGTGTCGAGTGAAAATAAGAACGCTCCTCACTGTTTGACAAAATCTGAGGGGACGATTGTCTATAATAAGGTTTGCTTGAGTACCAAATCGATTTGATTCAAAAGAAAGAGGGAAAAACGTGCAGTATGAAATATATTTAGATGTATTTTTTCTGGTCAATTTTTCGATGGATTATCTGATTCTCCTGGCGGTAAAAAGAGCATTGAAATGTACTGCCACACATGGATATGTGCTGTTGGGAGCATTTGCGGGAGCGTTTTCAGTCAGTGTTTTAATGTGTATTCCGATGTATCCGGCGGTCAAGATTCTGATTATGCATTTATTAGTGAATTCCTGTATGTTGATCGTTTCGCTGAGACCTGCATGCGTTTCGGAGTTTATCAGGGAATGGATCCTGCTTTACATTGTCAGTTTTCTGATGGGAGGAATTATGACATGGGTCAGGCCGTACATGGGTGAATTCTTTCGGGAGGGAGTACTTTGCTTTTCGATTACAGTGTGCAGCTATTATCTGCTGTGCAGAGTGATGGATTTTCTTGAGATGATGTGGAAATTCCAGGGAAGCAGATGCAAAGTGACATTATATTTCCGGGAAAGGGTTTGTACATTCCGGGCAGTAATCGATAGTGGAAATAGTCTTTGTGATACGCTGAGCTGTAAGCCAGTACATATAATTGATAAAAAAGCAATGAAAGAATTGACGGAACAGGAAAAAATACAATATATCAGATACATTCCTTATTGCACGATCCAGGAAAATGAAAGTGTATTGCCAGTATTTACCATCGATAAAATGTGCATTCATGGAAAGCGCGAGAAAATCATAGAATATCCGCTGTTCGGAATTTCGGCACAGGAACGGTTTAATGATGGAAATTATGATGTGATATTGCATCCCGAGGATTGTTAGGAGGAGTAAAATTGATGATAAAAGTTGCAGTTCCAAACCAGTTTAAATTAAAAATGGTACCCACGTTCCGGACATTTTTGTTTCCGGAGACAAAAGATGTACACTATATCGGCGGCTCGGATATTCTTCCGGCTCCGTTGGAAGCAGAGGAAGAAGCGAAGGCGATTGAAGCGCTGGGAACAGAGACGGAAGAAAAGGCAAGGAAGCTGCTGATCGAGCATAATCTGCGTCTGGTCGTCTACATTGCCAAGAAATTCGACAATACAGGAGTCGGTGTCGAGGATCTGATCTCGATCGGAACGATCGGACTTATTAAGGCAATCAACACGTTTAATCCGGATAAAAAGATCAAGCTGGCAACTTATGCCTCACGTTGCATAGAAAATGAGATTCTCATGTACCTGCGCAGAAATAATAAGACCAGGATGGAGGTTTCCATCGATGAGCCGCTGAATGTGGATTGGGATGGAAATGAGTTGCTGCTTTCCGATATTCTCGGAACAGAAGAAGATACGATCTACCGTGATATGGAAAATGAAGCGGAGAAAAAAGTGTTGTTTCGGGCCGTCAGCCGCCTTTCCAGCAGAGAGAGAACCATCGTGCAGATGAGGTTTGGCCTGGGAATGCCGGGAGGTGAGGAAAAAACGCAGAAGGAAGTGGCTGATATGCTTGGAATTTCTCAATCTTATATTTCGCGTCTGGAAAAGAAAATTATGCAGAGGCTGCGCAGAGAAATGGTGCGCTATGAATAAAAAAACAGAGATGATTAAACATCATCTCTGTCCCATTTATCTGCCAGATTTTGAATCTGGGTTTCAAATTTTGCAAGGTCTTTATTGGCGAGACCTTCGTTCTTAAGCACAACATCCATGAGACGTTTCGCTGCGGCAACCACTCGCCCGAATGCAGCAGATGCACGCTGCCTTGCAGGTTTTTCGACTGCCTTTTTGGGGATCTTGATTCCGGGGCTTAAGATGGTATCGGTTGCAAGATCTACAGCGCCTCCGGAATAAGGTGCAAATGCAGGTATGTGGAACCGGTCGGTAATAGTATGAGCAAAAGAATCCGTTACTGCATCTTCACCATGAACCACAAAAACGTGTGAGGGTTTTTTGGAGAATCCATCTAACCAGTTAAGTAGTCCGTTCATATCAGCATGACCGCTGATTCCCTGGAGAATTTCGATATGAGCATTTACTTCGATGTTCTCGCCGAACAGCTTCACGCAGTCGGCTCCTTCTACAAGCTTTCGCCCCAGAGTGCCTTCTGCCTGATATCCTACAAAAAGGACAGTGCATTCTCTTCGCCATAGATTATGCTTCAGATGGTGGCGAATACGACCTGCTTCACACATACCGGAAGCAGAGAGAATCACCTTTGGCTTATCATCAAAGTTGATTAATTTGGATTCCTCACTTGTAATGGTCGTTTTCAGCCCGGGGAAAAGGAGCGGGTTTATACCCTGATTGATGAGGGCCATAGCTTCCTCGTCGAAGCAGGAACGAGTATTCTTCTGGAATACAGTCGTGGCATCGATCGCAAGTGGGCTGTCTACATAGACCTCAAAGTTGCTGTATTCTGGAAGAAGACTTTTCTCCTTGATCTCCCGGAAGAAATACAGGAGCTCCTGAGTTCTTCCTACGGCAAATGAAGGAATCACGACATTGCCGCCACGTTCGAATGTTTCACGGAGAATCCGTGTGAGTTCGCCAATGTAATCCGGCTTCTCGGCAGCGTGGATCCGATCACCATATGTAGACTCAATGACCAGATAATCTGCATCGCTGACGTTCTGGGGATCACGGATGAGAGGCTGGTCGATATTGCCGACATCGCCCGAAAAAACGATTTTCTTTTCTACGCCATTTTCATGGATCCATATCTCTATGCAGGCGGAACCCAGTAGATGACCTATGTCTGTAAAGCGGACATCGATTCCCTCACACAGCTGAATTTTCTGATTGTAATCTACAGGAGCAAGTAGCATGATCGTATTCTGGGCATCCTGCATATCGTAGAGTGGTTCGTACATAGGGCCGCCTGAACGGCGTGCTTTTCTGTTTCTCCACTCAGCTTCGGCAACCTGGATGTGTGCACTGTCACGGAGCATAATGCTGCACAGATCTGCGGAAGCAAATGTAGAGACAATGTCGCCCTTAAATCCATTTTTTACAAGGAGAGGAAGCTTTCCTGAATGATCGATATGCGCATGAGTCAGCAACACATAATCAATCGTGGAAGGTGAAACAGGAATGTCCTGGTTCTCATAAAGGTCAGGTCCCTGTTCCAGACCACAGTCGATCAGAATATGCTTACCACAGGCTTCAAGATAATGACAGCTTCCAGTGACTTCGTGGGCGGCACCGATAAATGTTAGCTTCATAAGCTCAACCTCATTTCGTTAGAATTATTATCTTAATTATACTATAAATTCAGAAAAAATAATAGTTATTATGTCAAGGACTAATATTTTTAATATTTTATTTATAATTGTATAAATAAAATGTGTTTTGAGAAAAATTCTACTAGCTGGAAAGAGTTAGGAGGATACTTGAAATGGCATTGAATAAGGTTGAAATCTGTGGAGTAAATACAGCAAAGCTTCCGCTTCTGAATGATGAGGAAAAAGATGCCTTGTTTGCAAGAATTAAGGAAGGTGACGAGACAGCAAAAGAAGAGTATATCAAGGGAAATCTCCGCCTCGTTCTCAGTGTGATCAAACGTTTCGGAAGCACGAACGAGAATCCGGACGATCTGTTCCAGATCGGTTGTATCGGGCTAATAAAGGCAATCAATAATTTTAATCCGGAATTGGAGGTGAAATTCTCAACATATGCAGTCCCAATGATCATTGGCGAGATCCGACGCTATATGAGGGATAATAATTCAATACGGGTCAGCAGATCCTTGCGTGATACCGCTTATAAAGCGATCTATGCGAAAGAAAATTACATGAAAAGAAATATGAAAGAACCTACAGTTCAGGAAATAGCGGATGAAATTGGAATATCAAAGGAAGAAATCGTCTATGCACTGGACGCGATCCAGGCGCCGGTAAGTTTGAATGAGCCGGTCTATAATGACAGTGGAGACGCGCTCTATGTAATGGATCAGATCAGTGACAAAAAGAACAGGGAGGAAAAATGGGTGGAGGATCTTTCCCTGCAGGCGGCAATGGAACATTTGGACGAGAGAGAAAGGTATATCATTCAGCTTCGTTTTTTTGAGGGAAAAACCCAGATGGAAGTGGCACGGGAAATCCGAATCTCTCAAGCGCAGGTCAGCCGTCTGGAAAAGAATGCACTGCGTCTGATGCGTCAATATTTGAAAACAGAATAGAAAATCGAATTTTATATTGAAATTTGACAGGGTTCATACTATTATAGTCATAGAAAAGGAGAGCAGCAATGTATAAGGCATGTATTTTTGATTTAGATGGAACCCTGACAGATACTTTGGATTCCCTGTGGTATTCGGTAAATGAGACTTTGAAGCAATTGGGAGTGAAGATGATTTCACGTGAGCAGTGTCGCGGCTTTGTGGGAGACGGTGCCAGATGTCTGGTGGAACGTGCCCTTCGGGCAACCGGAGATGTGGAACTTGAAAGGATCGAAGATGCAATGCAGATATTCGGCAGAGTGTTCAGTGAAAAGTGTACGTATCATGTTGCCCCGTATGAAGGGATTCTTTCTCTTCTTGAGGAACTGAAGAGCCGTGGGCTTGCGATTGCAGTATTTACGAACAAACCGCATCAGCAGGCTGTGGACGTAGTTGAAAGTATATTCGGCAGAGGGATGTTTGACGAGATACGCGGACAGCGTGACGGATTTCCGAAGAAGCCGGATCCGGCGGGACTTTTTGAAATTACAAAAGACCTTGGAATCAAGAAAGATGAAGTAATCTATGTGGGGGATTCAGAAGTGGACGTTCAGACCGGGAAGAACGCGCAGGTTCTTACGGTCGGTGTGAACTGGGGATTCCGATCAAAAGAGATATTGGAGAGGTCAGGGGTTGATGTGACCATAGACCACGCTGATGAGCTGCTTAGATTCCTGTAATACAAAGCGCAGAATATAAGCGCGATCGAGATAAAGGGAGGGTTATCGAAATGTATGAGTATGATGAGGAGTGCCTGAGAACGTTTTTGAAGATGCAGTCACAATTATTCGATGAACCGGTGGCTGATACACTGGAAGAAGCAGAGGCATTTCTGGAGGACTGTATGGCAGTGATTGTTGACTCTGTCAGAGAAGTAAGAGAATATTTTGAGGAAAGCGGAGCCGATGTGGAAGGCATGAGCGATGAAGAGCTGGAAGATGCTTCTGAGGTATTTGAACTTCCGAACGGACAGTATCTGATTGTAGAAGGATAGTCAGAAAATAGATGTTCTTGTTATTTTCAGGTGAAAAGCCGATAAAGCCGTAGTCATGAAACTACGGCTTTTTTGAGCGCTTCGTCGATGGCATTCAGGAGGAGCTGTGAGGTGTAAGGAGTGTCGGACGGCAGTTCAATGTTTTCAAGTGATTGTGTGTCACAGATCTGTTGGGCAATCTCTTCGATTGCCGGTTGAAGAAGAGGATACATGGCAGCAACAGATTCATCCAGATTGCTGATTCGTATGGACTGGATCCGGGTCTCATCCACAGCAACTTCTACATTCAAATCGGTATTGTTCAGATGAACAGAAGAGGTATAGACACCGGGATTATATGTTTTACGGACATCGCTATGCTTGCCATTCCCAGAAGAAAACATAAAGAAAAGCAGGCATAGGATCAAAATGCCGAAAACAGCAAATACTGCTGTATAAATAATTTCTTTCATGTGCAAGACGATGATTTTGGTTTTGGAACTCATGAAAACCCCCCAAATACATTTCTTTTTGAATATCCAGTTGCATGCTGTTTAACACAATATATGAATGAATGCAGGAAAATATGCATTCTATGGCGTGACAAAAAAGAAAGTGTCTGGTATCATAAAGCAAGAAAAATGCAGAGGTGATTAAAATGTTGGTTATAGTTGGACTTGGAAACCCGGATGATAAATATCAGGGAACACGACACAATGTTGGATTTGATGTGATAGATCTGCTTGCGGAAAAATATAATATAGCTGTAGATACAAAAAAACACAGAGCGTACATTGGAAAGGGAATCATTGGCGGGCAGAAAGTGATCCTGGCAAAACCACAGACCTATATGAATCTGAGTGGGGAAAGCGTAAGAAGCCTGGTCGAGTATTACAAAGTGGATCCGGAAACGGAACTGCTGATTATTTTTGATGATATCAGCCTGGATGTGGGACAGCTCCGAATCCGTAAGAAAGGAAGTGCGGGTGGGCATAATGGAATAAAGAACATTATAGCAAATCTGGGGACTTCTGTTTTCCAGCGGATTAAAGTCGGAGTCGGAGAAAAACCGAAAGGATACGATCTGGCAGATTATGTGCTCGGCCGTTTTTCAAAAGAAGAGCGGGAATTGATAAAAGAAGGCTTTGAGTGTGCTGCGGAAGCGGTGGCTATGATCACAGCTGGAGAAATCGATCAGGCTATGAACAAGTATAACAGGAAACGTAAGGATAATGAATAAAATGATCCTTGCTTAGAAAGAATAAGGAGCAATTGGAAATGAAAGCATTTACAGCCCCTCTGAGAGAATTGGCAGAGTTTGAGGAAATATACAAAGAGAAACGGAAAAAACCGGGAATGCTGCTGCTATCAGGATGTGTGACTTCACAAAAAACTCATATGATTTATGCGCTTAGCGATGGCTGCCCTTGCACACTCATCGTTCTTTCTAATGAAGAAAAGGCAAAACAGATGTACGAGGAATACCGTTTCCTTGATGAGAATGTCTGTTATTATCCGGCAAAAGACCTGTTATTTTATCAGGCGGACATCCACGGGAAACTTCTGATCAAACAGCGTATGGAAGTCGTTCAGAGACTGATCGAATCGAATGAAGCGGGCAGTGAAGAAAAATCAGCCAGTATCATAACGACTTTTGATGCCTTGATGGATTTTCTGATGCCGATTGAAGAGATTGAAGCGTGTATTCTCACTGTAGAAAATGGAAGAGAATATAGGTTTGAAGAGCTTACCAGAAAAATTGCACAGCTGGGCTATGAGAGGGAAGTTCAGGTAGAAGGACCCGGACAGTTTGCAGTACGGGGAGGAATTCTGGATATCTATCCGTTGACGGAAGAACTGCCGATACGTATTGAATTCTGGGGAGATGAAGTGGATTCAATCCGGACTTTTGATGTGGACAGCCAGCGTTCAGTAGAGAATCTGGAACGGATTGTGATCTACCCATCTGAAGAATTGAAAAGTGACAATAATTCCGTTTCTTTCATAGATTATTTTAATGTTAAAAATACGAATTTGTTTCTTGATGAACCGGTTCGCCTAATCGAGGCGGGAACGAGAATTGAAGAAGAAGTTGTGAATGCACGAAAGATGCGCGCTCTGCCGGACAATGAGGACAGGGAAGGTACGCCGGAACCATTGTTTTATACGACAGAAGAAGTGGTTAAGAAATTAAATCATTTTTGCTCTGTCGGAATGTGTGCACTGGAGAATAAATGTAAGCCGTTTTTAGTAAAAGAACAATTCCATTTACAGACCCAGAGTGTGAATCCTTATAATAACAGTTTCGAGATGCTGACCCATGATTTAAAGCGGCTGAAGAGGAATGGATATCGAGTCATTCTGCTTTCCGGTTCGAGAACAAGGGCAAAACGTCTGGCGGAAGATCTGAGAGATTATGACCTCAGCAGTTATTATAATGAGGATCCCATGAGAGAAGTGCTTCCGGGAGAAATCATGGTATGCTATGGGCATGCCGCGGTCGGTTACGAATATTCGATGATTAAATTTGTGGTAATTTCTGAAACGGATATTTTTGGGAAAACAAAAAAGAAAAAGAAACGAAAAAGTTATGATGGACAGAAAATACAGAATTTTTCTGACCTAAAACCGGGGGATTATGTGGTTCATGAAAACCATGGACTTGGAATTTACCGGGGGATTGAGAAAATTGAAGTAGATAAAGTTACGAAAGATTATATGAAGATTTCTTATGCTGATGGAGGAAATCTTTATATTCTTGCTACACAGCTTGACCTGATTCAGAAATATGCAAGTGCAGACGCAAAGAAGCCGAAGCTGAATCGTCTTGGCGGACAGGAATGGAAGAAGACAAAGACAAGAGTAAAAGGGGCTGTACAGCAGATTGCAAAGGACCTTGTGGAACTGTATGCTGCACGTCAGGAGAAGGAAGGATTTGTCTACGAGAAGGACACGGTGTGGCAGAAAGAATTTGAGGAAATGTTCCCGTTTGAGGAGACAGAAGACCAGCTTATGGCTATTGAGGCCACGAAACGCGACATGGAAAGCCCGAAGATCATGGATCGCCTGATTTGCGGAGATGTCGGATTCGGGAAAACGGAGATCGCGATCCGGGCAGCTTTTAAGGCTGTGCAGGACGGAAAGCAGGTTGTTTACCTTGTCCCGACAACGATTCTGGCACAGCAGCATTATAATACTTTTGTGCAGAGAATGAAGGAATTCCCTGTTCGCGTAGATCTTCTCTGTCGTTTCCGTACACCGGCGGAACAGAAAAAAACTCTGACGGATCTGACGAAAGGCCAGGTCGATATCCTGATCGGAACACATCGTGTGCTGAGTAAGGATGTTCAGTTTAAGGATCTGGGGCTTCTGATTATTGATGAAGAACAGCGTTTTGGAGTACAGCACAAAGAAAAAATCAAAAAATTGAAAGAAAATGTGGATGTTCTGACACTGACTGCTACCCCGATTCCGCGAACACTTCATATGAGCCTGATCGGGATTCGTGATATGAGTGTTCTGGAAGAGGCCCCTATGGACCGGATGCCGATCCAGACCTATGTGATGGAATACAATGACGAGATGGTGCGGGAAGCCATCCAGAGAGAATTATCCAGACAGGGACAGGTGTATTATGTATATAATCGGGTCAAAGACATCGCCGATATGACAGCCAGAATCCAGGCATTGGTGCCGGAAGCAAATGTTGCGTTTGCACATGGACAGATGCGGGAACATCAGCTGGAACACATTATGTACGATTTCATTAATGGAGAGATTGACGTATTGATTTCTACAACCATCATTGAAACGGGACTGGATATTTCGAATGTAAATACCATCATTATCCACGATGCCGACCGGATGGGATTGTCCCAGCTTTATCAGCTTCGAGGGCGTGTTGGACGCTCGAATCGGATGGCATATGCTTTCCTTTTGTATAAACGGGATAAGCTTCTGAAAGAAGTGGCAGAAAAAAGGCTTGCAGCCATCCGGGAATTCACAGACCTGGGTTCCGGAGTGAAGATTGCCATGAGGGATCTGGAAATCCGAGGTGCCGGAAATCTCCTGGGTGAGGAGCAGCACGGGCACATGGAGGCAGTTGGATACGATCTCTACTGTAAAATGCTGAATGAGGCGGTTCGCCAGCAAAAAGGAGAAATTCCGGAAGATACGTATACAACGACGATCGATCTGAACATCGATGCATTTATTCCGCCGACTTATATCCCGAATGAATATCAGAAGCTGGATATTTATAAGCGAATCGCAGCCATCGAGACGGAGGAAGAACGAGAAGATATGCTGGAAGAACTGATTGACCGGTTCGGGGAACCGCCGAAAAAAGTACAGCAGCTTTTGACTATCGCACAGATCAAAGCTTTTGCGCACAGCTCTTATATTATTGCAATCGAGCAAAAAGGGGAAGATTATCAATTTACCATGTACGAGAAGGCAAAAGTATCGGCCCAGAAGATTCCGGTGCTTTTGGATAAGTATAAAGGTGCTCTCACTTTCAAAGTCGATGTAAATCCGTATTTCATATATAGGAAACTTCGGAAGACAAAGAAGGAGAAAGATGAACAGGTTCTCGAAAATGTAAAACAGATTATTGCAGATATTCATGAATTGATTGAAGAATAAAGCGTTTTCATATAGCCGGATGTCAAATAACGGATGTCAAATTTTTGTGAAAAGGATTGCCAGCTAAGGAAAAACACGGTATACTATATAAATATGCACGACGATTCTGCCCGGGAGAACGGCAGGATACGGTTAAGGAGGAAATAGTTCAGATGAAGAAGAGAGTATTGACGCTTGTACTTGCATCTGCCCTGGTGGCAGCTACAGTAGCAGGCTGCGGTAAATTAGATGGAAGTGAAGTAGTTGCAGAGGTTGGAGATGCGAAGATCACGGCAGATGTGGCGAATTTCTATGCGAGATATCAGCAGGCACAATATGAGACGTATTATGCAAGCTTTTTAGGAGAGGATATGTGGTCTGGTGAGGCAGAAGAGGGTAAGACCTATGAAGAAAGTGTGAAGGAAGGCGTTCTGGAGTCACTTGAAACTATGTATATACTGGATGCACATAAGGATGACTATGGTGTTTCCTTGACGGATGAGGAGAATGAGGCTATAGAGAAAGCGGCGAAGAGCTTTACTGAATCGAACAATCTTGAAGATAAGGATATGGTTTCCGGAGATGAAGAAACTGTGAAGAAATTCCTGGAGCTTGTTACCATTCAGGAAAAAATGCATGAAGCAATGACTGCCGATGTGGATACCGAAGTGTCCGATGAAGAGGCTGCACAGAAGAGTATGCAGTATGTATATTTCTCATTTACCAAGACAGATGACGATGGAAATTCGACCCAGCTTTCAGAAGATGAAAAGGCAGAACTGAAAGAAACGGTTGAGGCATTCCGGGAGGGAGCGGTGAACGCGGAGGATTTTGCAGCTTATGCAGAGGAGGCCGGATATACAGCATCGACTCTGACTTTTGATACATCAACTACATCACCGTCTCAACTGCTTGTGGTTGCGGCAGATTCACTGAAGGAAGGCGAGGTTACTCCTGTGGTCGAAGATACCAGCGGATATTTTGTTGCAAAGCTGACCAGTCTCCTCGACCGGGACGCAACGGATGCAAAAAAAGAATCCATCGTTTCCGAACGGAAAGAAGAGCAGTTTGATAAGCTCTGCGAAGAATGGAAAGAAGCAGACGGTGTGAAGGTTCACAAAAATGTATGGGACAAGATCAGTTTTGTAAAACGGGGCGTGACAATTAAAGATACAGATGAATAGAATGTGGAATTATAGCAGTTCAGCCGTAAGGCTGAACTGTTGTGTTTTGGTCTGGCATTTTTTGTTTTGAATGGTGGCAAGCTTTCTGAATTTACGGGGGATTGTGTAAATTCCTTTTTACAATTTTGCAATTACCTTTTCAAAATCCATAATAAGCTACTGTTCTTACGGATTATTCATCAATTCCACTCTAAGAGTTTGGAAAAATTTATGATATAATATATAATTTTGTAAAAATATAAATACATATTAAAAATGTATTGACAAATTGGGTGCAACGAGTTATTTTATAGACATAAAAGATAGATGAGGTAATAAAAACAGATAAAAAGGTTTCGGACGCTATCTTTTTAAATTAAAGAATGGAGGTACAGACCACCGAAAACATAATTTCAAAAACGGGAATCTAAGAAAGGAAGGTACAGACCACCAGAAAGGTAAATAATAATGACAGATGAAGTGAATTAAAGAGGAGTATCAAAAAACGAAGGTTGATACTCCTCTTTAATATGTTTAAATTGTAATGAGGGTTAATATTGAGTTTGTGTTAAAACAGTGAAATAGTTGCGATTATGTCTGCTTGTGTGATATAATAATCCGGTGGGAGAACGTAAATAATGATATAGGAGGACTTGTTTTATGTTTAATGAACCAATGATAAATGAGATCATTACCCAGATGAATGCAGTCGTACAGAATGGGATAGAGATACCCTTTCCAGCTCTGGTTATTTCGGCAGTTATCGGATTGATTGTATGTCTGTTCGGACTGAAGCTGGTCAGATTTGTGAACGCGATTTGCGGACTGGCTGTTGGAGCTGTACTTGGAATTCTGGTGGCATATCTGATCCAGACCGATCTGAAGATCGGTCTCGCCATTGTTGCGGCGGCAGCACTGATTCTGACGATCATGTCAGCAGTGTTCAAGAAGTTTGGAGCATTTCTGCTTTGCCTGAGCGTGGCTCTGGAGGTTGTAGGTATGTTCCAGATGCAGAATTTTACAATGCTGGCTGTCACAGGAGTTGCCGGAATTATTATTGCAGTCCTGACAATGATCTGGTTTGAACCACTTGTTATCATTGTGACATCACTGAGCGGGGGAATGGGGCTTGGAAATGCAGTTGCGCAGATGGTCGGAATTAAGAATCCTTACATTACACTGGGAATCTGTGCGGCCGGTATCGCCATCGGACTTATCGTACAATTTATGATGAAGTCCCGGGAAATCGGAAGAAGAGAAGCGCGGCATTCCAGACAGGTGAAAGAAGAGATTTCGATTGAATCGGAGATTGATCGTGCACGTTCCATTCTGGATCTCGATGATGAGGAGGAAGACGAAGACGAGTACGAGGAATAAAATTTTAAAGAAAGTCTGGTGATGTGCTCATGAAGATCGATATGCATTGTCATGTACGGGAAGGGTCGATTGACAGTAAAGTCAGTTTGGAGAAGTATATTTTAAAGCTGAAGGAAAAGGGAATTGATGGTATGCTGGTGACCGATCATGATACGTATAATGGTTACCGGTACTGGAAGAACACTTTCAAAGGGAAAAAGTATAATGATTTCGTTGTGTTAAAAGGAATTGAATATGATACGCTGGAAGCGGGGCATATTCTGATCATCATGCCTCAAGGCGTTAAGATGCGGCTTCTGGAAATGCGCGGACTTCCGCTTTCCCTACTCATTGATTTTGTGCATCATCACGGTGGAATCTGCGGTCCGGCACATCCTTGTGGAGAAAAGTATTTAAGCTTTACCAATACAAAGAAATGGCAGACGTCGCCGGAACTTCTGGAGAAATTTGACTTTGTTGAAACATTTAACGCGTGTGAACCGCCCGAATCCAATGCCGGCGCGAAACTGCTGGCGGAAAAATACAACAAACCCGGAACGGGGGGAAGCGATGCGCACAAGCTGGATTGTGTGGGAATGGCATATACGGAGTTTCCACATCCAATCAAGACGGAGCTGGATCTGATTATGCAGATCCGGAACCGGGAACCGATCAAGGCGGTTGGTGACTTTTACACAAAGACCACGAAGGACAAGATCGGTAAAGCGAATAAGCTTTTGGTGTATTCATTCTGGTTCTACAACCGTGGAGGAGCACTTCTAAAGATGCACAAACGCAAGAATAAGATTCAGGATGAGCAGCCGATCGATCCGATTGATCCGATTGAGATCCCATATCTGAAACGAATTAAAAGAGACCATTAATTGAATAATAAAAGTCCGTATCACCGGCATCGTTTCTGATAGAAAATCAATGCTGATGATACGGACTTTTATGTATAAATGAAAATCTGATTCGGAACTGCAGGTCATCTAGCGTTTGCGCAGAGAATTCAGTTTCTCGCGCAGATCGTCTAAGGATTCACTGTATTTTTTGTTTTCCATTTTCGGGAACGCTTTCAGAAGACGTTTCTGAATACCGGTAAAGTCCTCACCAAGTTCACTGTAATGCTTACGCAAGGATGCAATACGTTCTTTCAATTCGTCTGAAACCGTATCCAATGTTTCGGAAATCTCTTCGCGGCGCTCTGTGAGATTGCCCAGAATCTCTTCCTGCTTTAAAGCAAAAGAATCTTTGAATTCCATCTGTTTTGCTGCAAGGGAATCTTTGAATTCCTCCTGTTTTGCAGTAAAAGAATCTTTGAGTTCTTCCTGCTTCTCCGTAACAGAATCCTTGATCGCATCCTGGGTTTCCATCGCTGCGATCGTATTTTTGTAAATATTTTCTCCAATTTTGTCTGATATTTCATGAAGCTCATCAGCAATCTCCTGCATAGCCGCAAGACGTTTGTTCATCTTCAAGATGCCGGAAGCAGTCACATAAAGGTCTGCAAACATGCCGATCCCCAGTATGATCAGAATGATCACTCCGACGATAACAGGAATATAGAGCAACAGTTTGTGAATAACCGGATGGATGAAATCCACGATCAAAACACAGGCAACGCCCCATATAAGAGAAAACAAGAGGCATACATAGCCATTGAGATTAAGCGGCATATTCGAATAATCCCACCATTTGTTATGAAAGACCCTCTCCAGAATGAACCCGGTCAGCCATTCGAGTGCGGTTACGAGAATCGTACTGGTTATATAGAGAATGATGAGATTGGATCTGTAAGGACTAAGAAAATGGACGACCAGTGTGACTCCGATACCGTAGACCGGACAAATTGGGCCATTCAGAAATCCGCGGTTTACAAATCGATGCTCTTTCCAGGCGGCAAAAGCGACTTCCGTACACCAGCCAAGAAAGCCATAGACGAAAAAGTACAAAGCGATAAAATATAATTCCGTCATTTCAGTTTGCTCCTAACTATTTAATTTGTATGAATTACTATTATAACGCAATTATGGGGGAGATGTAAAGGAGGATTCTGTAAAGAAAAGGCTAAAATGTATTAATAGGATGATGTGAGGTGATAGGAAGATTCGGACTTTAAGAAAAAAATAAGAAGTCTAATAATTGACTTTTGGGTACCCGTATCTTATGATATGGGTACTCGTCTTATGTATCTCTTTTTCGTGCCGGATGGGCAGGAAGGAGAATACAAATATGTTTATCAAATCAAGAAGATGGCAGTATGCCATCACAGCGGTACTTACCGCTCTTTGTCTGACCGGAAGCAGTCAGAAGATCTGCGAAGTCAAAGCGACAGGAAATTCAACAGATACAATTGTAAAGCTGGATGAAAAGCTCGGAGTGGCTCCGGGAGCAGTTCTTACGGAGCTCCAGGCACACGAGAACGACGGTTATTACCTTGGCACACCCTATACCGGTTCCCCGTTAACACCGGGAAACTGTATGCGGCCGAACGGAGCAAATGGTGGAAATGGCGGTATGAACTGTACCGGTTTTGTGGCGTATGTTCTGGAAAAATGCGGAGCGGATCTTTCGGGGATCGCGAACCGTGGATACCGGGGCGGCAAGGTGAATGCAAGCAACTGGTATCACTGGATCACGGAAAATGCCGTGGAGTATTATCATTATGATACCGTTGAAGGGCTGCTGGCGGGCGGAAAGGCCCAGAAAGGGGATGTGATCTATTTTGAACCGCGCTCCTGGGAATCGGAGGATGCGGACTGTCATATCGGATTTTTCTGGGGAAATAACGGGAAAGATAATAAGTTCTGGCATTCTTCGACGCATCCCCAGCGAGGTAATCAGATTTCGGTGCTGGAGCCCAAATGCGAATCTACCGTATATTTATTTAAGATTTCACATATAGGCGGTCTGGAAGTGAAGAAATCCTCTTCGGATGCCGGATTGGTGGAAGGGAATTCCTGCTATTCACTTGCCGGGGCAGAATTTACGCTATTTTATCAAGGAACAGAAAATGTGGCGGCGGTGATCACGACTGATGAAAGGGGCTACGGGAAGGCCGATGCTCTGCAGGAAGGGAGCTATGATATCAGAGAAACGAAAGCTCCGCAGGGGTATACCTGTAACCCGGAGTCGCAAACGATCACCGTAAAAGCAGGTGAGACAGTCTATTATACCTGTGAAGATGCTCCTTTTTACAATCCGATCGAATGGCTGCTGGAAAAGAAGGACAAAGAGAGCGGAAGCGGAAAACCACAAGGAAGCGGAAGCCTGGAAGACGCAGAATTTACAGTGCAGTATTATGATATGATATCGCAGGAAGATCCTGCAAAAGAGGGACATTCGCCGCTTCGGACATGGGTATTCAGGACGGACGCACAGGGTAAAGTGAAGATGACCGGAGCATATCAGGTCGGAGGTGATGCGCTTTATCTGGTAAATGGAGCAGGCGTTCTGCCTGTCGGTACAGTTACGATCCGAGAGACGAAGGCTCCGGAGGGTTACCGGAAGACAGATGTGGTTTTTGCTCAGGCGATTCAGCCGGAAGAAGAAAGTGCATCGGAGGCTGCATTGCATGTCTATCAGGAAACCATTGTTCCGGAGGAGATCGTGCGGGGAGATCTGGAGTTGATCAAGGTGGCTGACAGCACAATGGAACGCCTCTCTGGAATTCCTTTCCGGATCACATCTAAGACCACGCAAGAAGCACATGTCATCATTACCGACAAAAACGGTTATGCGTCTACGGCGTCAAAATGGAACCGCCATACGGTAAATACGAACCGGGGAGAGTCTGCAGAGGATGGAATCTGGTTTGGCGAAGGAAAATCCGATGATAAGAAAGGCGCGCTCCCATATGACACGTATTGCATCGAAGAACTGGAGTGTGAGAATAACAGTGACAGGATTTTACTGCCGCCTTTTGAGGTGGAGATCACGAGAGATGCTCATACCGTGAATCTGGGAACGCTTACGAATGATAAAAGACCGGTTCCGGAGATCGCGACAACGGCACTTGACGAAGAAACCCGCACTCATGAGGCTAAACCGAGGGAGGAAATGGTGCTGATTGATACGGTGTCATGGAAGAACCTTACTCCCGGGAAGGAATATACACTGAAAGGTATTCTGATGGACGCCGAAAGTGGGGAAGAACTGAAAATCGGAGAAGAGCTGGTTACGGCTGAAGCGACATTTGCGCCGGAGAAAGAAGAAGGAAGCGAAGAAATGCGCTTTGTATTTAATGCGTCCGGATTGGGAGGGAAAACGACGGTCGTGTTTGAGTATTTATATTGCGAGGGAAAATTGGTTGCTGACCATACCAATCTGGGAGATGAAGGACAGTCTGTTCATTTTGAGGAAGAGCCGGAAATTCCGGAGGAACCGGAAAAACCCGAAATACCGCAAAAACCAGAAGATATGCAGCTGGGAAAGCCGCAGCTCCCAGTGAAAACAACATCGGTTGCGACCGGTGATTCGGCAAACTTGATAGTTCTTATCCTTTGTGCGCTTCTTTCTTGCGCTGTAGTGTTGAAATGTGTTAGAATATCACGGAGAAAGTAAGTAATTTCATCTTGAAATAAAGATGAGACTCCCACCTCCATAGGTGGCGAGTTGCGGTAAGCTAGTCTTGGTGGGAGTCAAATCTTCTTCCAAGATTAAGCCTCCGGCGGATTGCAGAGGTGCGCAGATGTATTGTGTCATGCAAAGCATGACGCGCACCTCGCAGCAAGTACGCCGAGGCGTACTTGAAGATTCAACTTAATAAATGATCCAAGGAGGAATTTAATCATGGGAATGACGATGACGCAGAAGATTCTTGCGGACCATGCAGGACTGGACTTGGTTGTGGCGGGACAGCTCATTGAAGCAAAGCTGGATGTCGTGATGGCGAATGATATCACAGGTCCTATGGCGCTGCCGATTTTCAGACAGATGGCAGATAAAGTATTTGACAAAGACAAGGTGGTTCTGGTACCGGATCACTTTACACCGAATAAGGATATCAAGTCAGCAGAGAACTCCAAAGCGATTCAGGATTTCGCAAAGGAGCAGGGATTGAAATGGTATCTGGTACAGGGCAAATGTGGTGTGGAGCATGCGATCCTTCCAGAATATGGTATCGTTGCTGCCGGTGAGTGTATTATCGGGGCAGATTCACACACCTGTACATACGGAGCACTCGGAGCATTTTCAACGGGTGTGGGAACCACAGATATTTCAACAGGTATGGCGACCGGAGAACTCTGGTTCAAAGTTCCGTCAGCAATCAAGTTTGAGCTGACCGGCAAACCGGGACCGTATGTGACCGGTAAAGATGTGATCCTTCATATCATCGGCAGAATCGGGGTGGACGGAGCACTGTATAAATCCATGGAATTCATGGGTGACGGCCTGAAGTACCTGACAATGGATGACCGTTTCACGATGGCGAATATGGCAATTGAGGCCGGAGCAAAGAACGGAATCTTTATGGTTGATGAACAGACGGAAGCGTATCTGAAAGAACATACAGATAAAGAATATAAGATTTACGCACCGGATGAGGATGCCGAGTATGATGAAGTTGTTGTTGTGGATCTTTCTGAAGTCCGCCCGACGGTTGCGTTCCCGCATCTTCCGGGCAATGCGAAGACCATCGATGAGATCGAAGCGATGGAACCGATCGTGATCAACCAGGTGGTGATCGGATCCTGCACCAACGGAAGAATTTCCGATATGAGAAAAGCTGCTGCGATCCTGAAAGGACATACTGTTCATCCGGATGTGCGCGTGATGGTAGTTCCGGCTACACAGGCGGTTTATAAGCAGTGTATCAAGGAAGGACTGATCGACATTTTTATTGATGCTGGTTGCGCTGTGAACACACCGAGCTGCGGTCCTTGTATGGGAGGCCATATGGGAGTTATGGCTGCAGGGGAAAAATGTGTTTCAACTACGAACAGAAACTTTGTCGGACGTATGGGACATGTGGATTCTCTGATTTATCTGGCGTCACCGGAAGTGGCAGCAGCAAGTGCAATTGCAGGGTATATTGCAAATCCGGAGAAAGTAGGTGACAAATAATGAACGCAAAAGGACATGTATTTAAATATGGTGATAATGTAGATACGGATGTAATCATTCCGGCGAGATATCTGAATTCCTATGACGCGAAAGAGCTTGCGACGCATGCGATGGTAGATATTGATCCGACTTTTGTGGAGAGAGTACAGCCGGGCGATCTGATCGTGGCAAATAAGAATTTTGGATGTGGCTCTTCGAGAGAGCATGCACCGCTTTGCCTGAAGACGGCAGGGGTAAGCTGTGTGATCGCAGAGACCTTTGCGAGGATTTTCTACCGCAATGCGATCAATATCGGGCTTCCGATCATTGAGTGCCCGGAAGCGGCAAGAAACATTGAGGCAGGCGATGAAGTGGAAGTGGATTTTGACTCCGGCAAGATCTATAACCGTACGAAAGGAACCGAGTTCCAGGGACAGCCGTTCCCGGAATTTATGCAGAAGCTGATCGCGGCAGGCGGACTTGTGAATTATACAAATGCAAAAAAGAATCAGTAATTGAAAAAGGTCCCGATGGACCTTTTTCTTACTTTATATGACGTAATCATTGCCATAGAGGGTCGTCTGTTGATCCAGAATATCCTGCAGCGTTACGCTGTCCAGATATTCGTTGACCGTTTTGTAAAGTCCCTGCCACATCGGAAGGGTGAGACATTCGCCGCAGCGCGGGCACATATTCGGTTCCTGTTCGAGACAGGAGATCGGTGCCAGGCTGCCTTCGGTGACGCGAAGAATGTCTCCCACAGTGATGGAAGAAGGTTCTTTCGCCAGCTCATATCCCCCCTGATAACCGCGGCCGGTGAGCAGAAATCCGGCACGGTTCAGCATGGGAACGATCTGTTCCAGATATTTTTTGGAGATATCCTGACGTTTGGCAATATCTTTTAATGCAACAAATCCGCAGTTCCGGTGCTGTGCCAGATCAAGGAGAAGCCGGAGTGCATAGCGTCCTTTGGTTGAGATTTTCATAGTGTTCACCTCGTCTTTATTTCTGATGTCGTGCTCCAGATAACCCGTTCTATACGGGAAAAACCATGGGAATCATGGCATCCTATATATTAACATAATACCACGTATTTACTAGGTATTCAAATAAAAAAAGCATATTGCAACTGTATTTACAAGAATAAGGAGAACGTATATAATAGTTATATGTGTTTAATTGAGTTCGGCAGGACAGAGCGTCAGATGGCGAAGTCTGTCAGAATACGGTGGAAGGTGGATCAGAATGAAAAAAGGGAGAAACGGAAATGTAGTGGATTTCGGCGCAACACTTCAGGAGTGGCCGAAAAGAATATGGGAATGGGACGAGGTGCGGGAGTGCTATCTGCCGCACCTTTCCAAGTGGAAAGAACAAGGAATGCCACTGGAGGCGATGGTATGGGTACCGGCCAAGGGATATGAGCGGGGAGCCTTTGAATATCTGGCGGCAAGATTTGACGGACAGATTATGCTTCTTTTTCCGAAGAAAGACGGAGAGGTAAAGGAGATATGTATTCCATGCAGGGATATCCTGGCTGTGCGGGAACTGCGGTATGTGTTGGACTGCAGATATCTGATCTATTATGAAATGGACGGTAAGATTGAATGCGTGGCGATGCCGTACAATGAGGCGACCCAGTATTTATTTACCCCGTTCTTAAACTGTGCATTGCAGTTGGATGAGAATTTTAATGCGGCAAGCCGGATCCGTTTGAATCCGCGGCCGGAGCATTTGCTCCATGAGGCGCATGAGCTTTACAGTTTCAGTGAGGCTGCATACAGGCTGGGAGACAAGATCGTTCATTATGAATGGGGCAGGAATTTCCAGATTACAAAGAATTTCATATTTAAAACGAAGAAAGAGTGTTCATGGATCCTCTGTGAGATGGAGGAGGGCTGGTGCATGATCGAATGCGGTGCCAACTATCATGAGACCACCTATTTATATAAGAAATATGGCAAAGTCCTGCTGGAAGAAGAAAAAAAGCTCTGGAAGATGGAGGTTGAGGAAAATGGACAGCCTTATCTGGTGCGTGATCTGAAGTATGAGACACGGAATGTGGGCAAAGAAAAATAAGGTGCAATTGTAACCTGAAAGAGAGAGACAGACGACATGAGAATTGCATTCAGAAGAAAAGAAGACGGAGCGGAGCTGGTTCGTGTGTGGAGCGAATCGGAGGTTGTCAAAGTTCCGGAAAATGTTGGAAAATATAGAATAAATTCCATTGCATCCTATGCATTTTCCAATCACAAACAGGTGGAAGATGAAGATGTGGAGTTCTTTGAAGAGGACAGCAGAGCGGAAGAATTCCAGATGCAGGATCTGCCGCTCAGATGCGGAGCCAATCTTCTGGAGATCCATCTTCCACCTACGGTGAAGGTGATCGGTAATTATGCATTTTACGGCTGCATGAATATGAAAGTCTTTCACGGAACAGACGAGATCGTGAGGATGGGAAGCGGTGTGTTCACCGGATGCCGTCTGTCGAATGTTCAAATTGATTTTTATGAGGGAGAGCGGTCCTGTCTGAAGGAAATTCTGACAGAGATCCGCTATGAGATCGTGGCGACTCTGGTTTATGGAAAAGGAAAAGAAGAACGGTTCACGAAGATCATTTTTCCGGAACATTACATGGACGCTGTGGAGAATACGCCTGCAAGGATCGTGGAGACTCATTATTACGGCTCGGGTGGAGAATACAGGGAATGTTTCTACCGCCGGGAGCTGGATTACCTGAAATACGACAGAATGTTCGCACTTTCCGGTGTGCGGGATGATGAGGCGGTTACGGTCCAGGTCGCACTTGCAAGACTGATGTATCCGGTGAAACTTGAGGATGCCGCACGCAGGCGGTATGAAACTTATATCCGGGAACATCTGACGAATCTGATAAAGGATTGTCTGAAAAAACTTGACGATCATGAGAATTATGCGCTCGGTTCACCGGTGGAGATCGTGGAATTTATCTGTCGGATGGAGTATTTTGAAAGGGATGTGCTGGAGCGGGCGATTGATCTGGCATCCCGGACCGGACAGACGGAAGTCTTAAGTATCCTGATGGATGAGAGACACCGGAGATTTCCGGTAAGAAAGAAGAAATTCGTTCTATAGAATGCAGAAGGAAAGAAGCGGAAGAATATGGAACTCAATTTGGAAGAGAATACGAAGCAGGAAGACCAGCTGGAGCAGATCGGCCGCCGGATCCTGGCGCTTTCAAGAAATGAACTGTATCTGCAGATGCGATTCCTGGATGTGGCATTGTCTTCCCTGGCGTATGTACAGGATTTTTCGGTATCGCTTGTTGCCACAGACGGGTGGAATCTGTATTTTCATCCGGGAGAGCTCGGAGGACTCTACCGGAAAAACAGGCTGGATGTAAACCGGGCTTATCTGCATGCCGTGATGCACTGCATTTTCCGTCATATGATTACGCGGAAGGGCAGGGAGAAGCTGTGGTGGAATCTGGCTTGTGACATCGTGACGGAATCCATCATTGACGGGTGGAACACACGGAATATCCGGCGTGCCAAGTCATGGCTCAGGCAGGAAACCTACCGGAAGATGCAAGGTGAGATGAAGGTGCTGACGGCGGAGAAGGTTTACGGAAGTCTGATGCGATGGGAGCTTTCAGAGAGAGAGATACTTCGTCTTCAGGCGGAATTTACCGTTGATGATCATAAATACTGGGCTGAGGATGAGGAGAAGAACAGAAATAGTGAGCTGAATCAGAGATGGAAAGATATCAGTGAACAGATGCAGACGGAGATGGAAACATTTTCGCAGGAGACTGCCGGTGGAACGGGCCATTTTCTGGAACAGATCCGGGTGGAGAACAAGGAGCGGTATGATTACCGGAAATTTCTCAGAAAATTTGCCGTGCTGAAGGAAGAGATGACCATTGATGAGGATTCCTTTGATTATGGATTTTACAGCTATGGGCTGCGATTGTACGGAAATATGCCGCTGATTGAGCCGCAGGAGTGGAAAGAAGTCAGTAAGATCGAGGATTTTGTGATCGTGATCGATACGTCCATGTCCTGTTCCGGAGAACTGGTGAAAAAATTTCTGGAGGAGACGTATGGAATCTTAAGTGAGAACGACAGCTTCTTCCGGAAAGTCAATATCCATATTCTCCAGTGTGATGAGCAGGTGCAGACGGATCAGAAGATCACGAATAAAGAGGAACTGCGGGAGTACATGGAGCATCTGGACCTGGTCGGAGAAGGCGGTACGGATTTCAGGCCGGCATTTGAGTATATCAACCGTATGATAGAAAATCATCAGTTTGCTAGGCTGAAGGGTGTGATCTATTTTACAGACGGGCAGGGTATCTTTCCGAAACAGATGCCGCCCTATGAGACTGCATTTGTGTTTATGGAGAGGGAAGGCCTTGAGGTGGAGGTTCCGCCGTGGGCGATGAAGCTTACGATTGAGGAGGACGAATTGGAAAACTATGGACATTAAGCGAGCAAAACAGGAAATCAAGGACGCGATCGAAGCGTATTTAGTAAAGGATGAATGTGGAAAATACATGATCCCCGCTATTCATCAGCGGCCGATCCTTCTGATGGGGCCTCCGGGAATCGGAAAGACACAGATCATGGAGCAGGTGGCAAGAGAGTGCGGGATCGGCCTGGTGGCGTATACGATCACCCATCATACCCGCCAGAGCGCAGTGGGGCTGCCGTTTATTCAGAAAAAACAGTACGGAGGGAAAGAATATTCGGTGACGGAGTATACGATGAGCGAGATCATCGCGTCGGTGTATGACAAAATGGAAGTTACCGGACACAAAGAGGGAATTCTTTTCATTGATGAGATCAACTGTGTCTCTGAGACCCTAGCGCCAACGATGCTGCAGTTCCTGCAGTGCAAGACATTCGGAAATCAGAAAGTCCCGGAGGGATGGATCATCGTTGCGGCGGGCAACCCGCCTGAGTATAATAAATCGGTACGTGAATTTGATGTGGTGACCCTGGACCGTATCAAGAAAATCGATGTGGAAGAGAATTTTGACGTCTGGAAAGAATACGCCTATCAGGTGGGCGTTCATCCGGCGGTCATCGCCTATCTGGATGCAAGGCGGGAGAATTTCTACCGGATGGAGACGACGGTGGACGGAAGAATGTTCGCGACCGCCAGAGGGTGGGAGGATCTCTCCCGGCTGATCCAGGTGTATGAAAGACTGGGAAAAAGGGTGGACCGGGAAGTTGTGCATCAATATATCCAGCACTGGAAGATTGCAAAAGATTTCGCAAATTATCTGGAACTCTACGCGAAATACCGGAAGGATTACGGAATTGAAAAGATTCTGGAAGGCACCTATGGAGAGGATACGCTGGAGAAGCTGAAAGTTGCCGCGTTTGATGAGAAGCTGAGTGTGGTGAACCTTCTTTCCGGAAGATTGGCGGGCGCTTTTAAAGACACCTATGAAATGGATCGCTATGTATCTGCCCTGTATGAATGGCTGAAGAAATATCGTGCTTTGATCCGTGAAGTGGAGAAAGAAGGAATGTCAGAAGAACTCTATGCAAGCGGAGGAATCATCAAGACGATCTATTTTCGGGCGAAAAAGGAATTCGAAGATCAGAAAAAGGCTGAGAAGCTTGACCGGGACGGGGAGCGGTGCATGGCAAAAGTGGTAGATACACTGGAAGGCTACTGGAATTATGCCAAAGAAGAGCATCTGGCCGGCAATGAAGCGTTTGAACAGATCCGGGAGCTTTTTGCAGATGAGACCGAAAAGCGGGAGGAAATGGTCGACCATACGATGGAAATGCTGGAGCATGCGTTTGAATTCCTGGAAAAAGCATTCGGAGAGAGTCAGGAGATGGTCGTATTCGTGACGGAGCTGAATACTAATTACTACAGCATCTGGTTCCTGAAAGAGAATGACTGCGGATTGTATTATAAATACAATAAGGGACTGCTGTTCGATGAACGGCACCAGGAGATTCTGAAGCAGATGGACGAGGCGGAAGAGAGTATGGAACGAGGGATCCGGTAAGCGGAAAATCCGAGAGGATGGAATTGCCGGATCCTGTAAATGAGAAGACTGGAAGAATGGAACGTGATGCGGATTCCGGCATATAATGAAAAGGAAGGCAGATACAAGGGGCAGTTCCAAATTGCTGTGCAGAAATGAAACGAAAATCCTGAAACAGGAGAGATGGCTGCCGGACATAAGAACCGGTCGTTGGACGTTGAAATATGAGGAACGCTTTCGAAAAGGACCGGGACTTAATTATCCGGGAGAAGTGACGGCAGAAGCCGGAACAGAAGCCATGATCCTTGAGGTGCGCTGCCTGAGCGTTTCGGTCTGGGGAAGGGCACAGGATGGCTGGCTGTGCCTGTATATGAGCGGCACCTGGTATGTGGAATAAAATTGTGGGAATAGAATCATGGACATAGAAAAAAGGCGGTTCAGAAGAGGATTTGCGAAAACTCTTTCTGAACCGCCTTTTGGGATATTCTTAATAACTGCTATTTCTGGTTGTTCTTAGCTTCAGCCAGTTTCATCGCACGAACTTTCAGCGGAAGGCCGAATAAGGTAATGAAGCCGTCTGCATCGTGGTGGTCATAAAGATCACCGGTTGTAAAGCTTGCCAGAGATTCGCTGTAAAGTGAATACGGAGAAGTTGTACCTGCTTTGATGATGTTGCCTTTGTAAAGCTTGAATTTCACTTCACCTGTCACATATTCCTGGGTAGAGGTTACGAATGCCTGAATCGCTTCACGAAGCGGAGTGAACCATTTCCCTTCATATACAACTTGAGCAAGCTTGTTACCCATATCTTTCTTCACTTCCATGGTCGCACGATCAAGCACCAGTTCTTCCAGCTGTGCGTGTGCTTCCATCAGAATGGTTCCACCCGGAGTCTCATATACGCCACGGGACTTCATACCTACAACACGGTTTTCAACGATATCAACGATACCGATACCATGTTTGCCGCCAAGTGCGTTGAGCTTGCGGATGATGTCGGCTACCTTCATTTCTTCGCCGTTGATGCTTACCGGAACACCTTTTTCGAATTTCATAGTGACATACTCACCTTCGTCCGGGGCCTTTTCCGGTGTAACGCCGAGAACCAGAAGATGATCGTAGTTCGGTTCATTGGCTGGATTCTCCAGTTCCAGACCTTCGTGGCTTAAGTGCCATAAGTTACGGTCACGGCTGTAGCTGTGGCTTGCGTCAAACGGAAGATCAATGCCGTGTGCTCTGCAGTACGCGATCTCATCTTCACGGGACTGCATGGTCCATACATCGGTCATACGCCATGGAGCGATGATCTTCAGATCCGGAGCGAGTGCCTTGATTCCAAGCTCGAAACGGATCTGGTCGTTTCCTTTACCGGTAGCACCGTGGCAGATTGCGGAAGCGTTCTCTTTTCTCGCAATCTCAACCAGTTTTGCGGCAATTCCCGGACGAGCCATAGCGGTTCCGAGTAAATATTTATTTTCATAAACGGCACCTGCCTGTACACATGGCATGATGTAGTTTTCGCAGAAATCATCGGTGATATCTTCAATATATAATTTGGAAGCTCCGGCAAGTTTTGCCCTTTCATCCAGTCCGTCCAGTTCTTCGCCCTGTCCGCAGTTGATGCAGCAGCAGATTACTTCGTAATCAAAGGTCTCTTTTAACCATGGGATAAGTGTGGTTGTATCAAGACCACCTGAATATGCTAAAACAACTTTCTCTTTCATTCTATATTCCTCCTGATAATAAGTTCGTCGATCAAGTACAAAACACACTATACACTATGTTTTATATTTATGCAAGAAAAAAATGCAAAATCTTGAAAAAATGCAAATTAACGACGTTGTTTATAAAAACGCTTGCATAATATGCAATAAATATGTATACTTATGCATATGTCCCATTGAGACATCCGGGTAGTATTATTTTTATAAGTACAATGTATTTTTTACAGGAGAATACTTTACTTTGAAAAACAAATGGTTTATAGTGATTATGACTTATGCCCGGAAAGGCCGGGGATTTCAAGGTGCCGCAAGGGCATGATGAAAGGAAGGATAACATGATTAGAGCAGGAATTATCGGTTCGACCGGCTATGCCGGAGGAGAACTGGTCAGAATTTTGACGGGACATAAAGATGTGGAGATCAAGTGGTTTGGCTCCAGAAGCTATATTGATAAAAAGTATGCATCCATTTACCAGAACATGTTCCAGATCGTCGATGCGGTCTGCATGGATGATAATATGGAAGAACTGGCAGAGCAGGTGGATGTAATCTTTACCGCAACACCGCAGGGACTTTGCGCATCTCTGGTAAATGAAGATATCTTATCCAAGGTAAAGATTATTGACCTGAGCGCGGACTTCCGTATTAAAGATGTGAAGGTATACGAAAAATGGTACGGAATCGAGCATAAGAGTCCTCAGTTTATTGAAGAAGCGGTATATGGATTGTGTGAGATCAATCGTGAGGATATTAAGAAAGCGAGACTGGTGGCAAATCCGGGATGTTATACGACCTGTTCGATCCTGACGGCGTATCCGCTTGCCAAAGAAGGGCTGATCGATATGGATACACTGATCATCGACGCGAAATCCGGAACTTCCGGAGCGGGAAGAGGGGCAAAGGTTCCGAATCTCTTCTGTGAAGTCAATGAGAACATGAAGGCCTATGGCGTTGCGTCCCATCGGCATACGCCTGAGATCGAAGAGCAGCTTGGATATGCATGTAATAAGGAAGTTGTTCTGAATTTTACGCCGCATCTCGTACCGATGAACCGCGGAATTCTGGCGACGGAATACGCAAAGCTTACAAGAGAAGTTTCCTATGAAGAAGTGAAGGCCATCTATGATAAATATTACGGCAGTGAGAAATTTATCCGTGTCCTTGATAAGGATGTGTGCCCGGAGACCAAATGGGTGGAGGGAAGCAACTACGTGGACATCGGATTTAAGATCGATCCGAGAACGAACCGGATCATCATGATGGGAGCCATTGATAATCTGGTGAAAGGAGCAGCGGGACAGGCAGTACAGAATATGAATCTTGTGTTCGGACTTCCGGAAGATGAGGGATTGAATCTGGTACCGATGTTCCCGTAAAGGAGTTACATATGACAATTCGAGAGATGACGATAGAAGATTATGACCAGGTCTACGCATTATGGATGAAGATCAAAGGATTCGGGATCCGGAGCATTGACGATTCCAGAGAAGGAATCGAGCGTTTCCTGCGAAGAAATCCTACGACCAGTGTGGTTGCCGAGAAGGACGGGAAAATCGTAGGCGGGATCCTGTGTGGTCACGATGGACGGCGCGGATGTTTCTATCATGTCTGCGTGGATCCGGAGTACCGAAGACATGGCATCGGCAAAAGCATGGTCGTATTTGCCATGGAAGCGCTGAAAAAAGAACAGATCAATAAAGTCTCCTTGATCGCATTTACGAAGAACGATATCGGAAATGCATTCTGGAATACGATCGGGTGGACGAAGAGAGAAGATCTGAATTATTATGATTTTACTTTGAATGAAAAGAATATTACGGCATTTATCGAAGATAAGTAGTATGGAGGGATGAATGATGAAGATTATTACCGGCGGAGTTACCGCAGCAAAAGGATTTGAGGCAGCAGCAACCGCAGCAAAGATTAAATATCAGGATCGTACCGATATGGCGATGATCTACAGTCAGGTTCCATGTGTATGCGCAGGAACATTTACCACGAATGTGGTGAAAGCAGCTTGCGTGAAATGGGATCAGCAGATTGTGGCAGGTGGGCAGAAGGCACAGGCCGTGATCGTAAATTCTGGAATCGCCAATGCATGTACCGGCGCAGAAGGGTTCGGATATTGCAAGGAAACCGCAGATGCGGCTGCAGAAGCACTGGGAATCAGCGCAGATGGCGTCTTGATCGGTTCGACCGGTGTGATCGGAAAACAGCTTCCGATCGACCGCATCAAAGCAGGCGTGAAAGCGCTGGCACAAAAGAAAAATACGTCTCTGGAAAATGGCACAGAGGCTGCCAAAGCGATCATGACCACCGACACCTGCGAGAAACAGATTGCAGTGGAAATTGAAGTGGGCGGCAAGACGGTCACGATCGGCGGTATGGCAAAGGGCTCCGGCATGATCCATCCGAATATGTGCACCATGCTCAGCTTTATCACGACCGATGCCGTGATCACGAAGGAAGCACTGCAGAAAGCGCTCAGTGACGATGTAAATGATACTTATAATATGATTTCCGTTGACGGGGATACTTCCACCAATGATACGGTGGTTCTTCTGGCAAACGGATTGGCTGAAAATGAAGAAATCACGGTGGATTCTCCGGACTATCCGGTATTTTACGAGGCGCTTCACACGATCAATGAATACCTTGCAAAGAAAATGGCCGGAGACGGAGAAGGCGCAACCGCATTGTTTGAAGTTCAGGTAGTAGGCGCTGACACGAAGGAAACTGCAAAAATACTTGCAAAATCCATTGTCTGCTCCAATCTGACGAAGACCGCAATCGCCGGACACGACGCGAACTGGGGACGTATTCTGTGTGCAATGGGATATTCGGGAGCACAGTTCGATCCGGAAAAAGTGGATCTGTTCTTTGAAAGCCAGGCGGGAAGAATTCAGATCATTGAAGACGGAACCGCAGTGGATTACAGTGAGGAGAAAGCAACCGAGATCCTCTCCCAGCCGGAAGTGAAGGCAATTGCCGATATTAAGATGGGAAATGAAAGTGCGACTGCCTGGGGATGCGATCTGACTTATGATTACATCAAAATCAACGCAGATTACAGAAGCTAAAGACGGAACAGTTCAAACGGAGGAATGAGTCATGAACCAGAATATGCAGAAATATCTGGACAAGGCAGAGGTGCTGATCGAGGCGCTGCCATATATCCAGCGTTTTAACCGTAAAATTATTGTTGTAAAATATGGTGGCAGTGCCATGATTGATGAAGAATTGCAGCAGAACGTGATCAAAGACGTTACTCTGCTGAAACTGACCGGATTCAAACCGATCATTGTTCACGGCGGAGGAAAAGAGATCAGCCGCTGGGTCGGAAAGGTCGGCATGGAACCGAAATTTATCAACGGACTCCGCGTGACGGATGAAGATACCATGGAAGTTGCGGAGATGGTCCTGAATAAAGTGAATAAAAATCTGGTGCGAATGGTAGAGGAACTGGGCGTTCGTGCAATCGGAATCAGCGGAAAAGACGGGGCGCTTCTGAAGGTGGAGAAGAAATATTCCAACGGTGAAGATATCGGGTTTGTAGGTGATATCAAATCCGTCAATGCAGACATTCTCTTTGATCTTCTGGAGAAGGATTTTCTTCCGATCGTCTGCCCGATCGGACTGGATGATGACTATAATACATACAACATCAATGCAGATGATGCGGCCTATGCGATCGCGAAGGCGGTTCATGCGGAAAAGCTGGCATTCCTCTCTGATATCGACGGAGTTTACCGGGATTTCGAGGATAAGACATCGCTCGTTTCGCATCTGACTGTAGACGAGGCGCGGGAACTGATCGAGAGCGGCGGCATCACGGGCGGTATGATCCCAAAGCTTCAGAACTGCATCGGTGCTATTGAAAATGGAGTTTCCAGGGTGCATATTCTGGACGGAAGGATTCCGCACTGTCTGCTTCTTGAGATTTTTACCAAGAAAGGTATCGGAACGGCAATCTTAAAAGACAACGATCCGGATTAATTCAACGATCCGGTGGGAAGGAAAGAAGGAGAATATATGGAGAATCAATATATACAGGATACAGAACAGGGACTTTTGAAGACCTATAATCGTTTCCCGGTCGTTCTGGATCATGGAGAAGGTATGTACCTCTATGACACAGACGGAAAGAAATATCTGGATTTTGCTGCAGGAATCGCAGTCTGTGGTCTGGGATACGGAAATCAGGAATTCGGGAACGCAATCAAATCACAGGTTGATAAACTGCTCCACACTTCCAATCTTTACTATAATACCACCTGCGGAGAGGCAGCAAAAGAACTGAAGAGAATTTCCCAGATGGATCGTGTTTTCTTCACCAACAGCGGAACGGAAGCGGTGGAAGGGGCACTGAAAGCAGCCCGGAAATATGCTTATGAGAAGAAGAGCGGACGTTACGAATTTATCGCCATGGAAGATGCGTTCCACGGAAGAAGCATCGGAGCGGTTTCAGTGACCGGACATAAAGAGTACCGGGAGCCCTTTGAACCGATGCTTCCCGGTGTATCGTTTGCGACGTTCAATGATCTGGACAGTGTGAAAGCGCTGGTAAATGAAAAGACCTGTGCGATCATCATGGAGACGATCCAGGGAGAGGGCGGTATCAATCCGGCCACACCGGAATTCCTGAACGGGGTTCGTAAAATCTGTGATGAAAATGATATTCTGCTGATCCTGGATGAAATCCAGTGCGGAATGGGACGGAGTGGTTCGTATTTCGCATGGCAGCAGATGGGTGTGAAGCCGGATATCATGACGATGGCGAAAGCAATCGGAAATGGAATTCCGGTGGGAGCATTTGCCATGACGGAAAAAGTGGCACAGCATTCGCTGAAGCCTGGGGATCACGGGACGACATACGGCGGCAATCCGCTGGCATGTATGGCGGTCAAGACGGTCATTGATATCTTTGAAAAGGAAGATCTGATCGGGCACGTCAATGAGATCGCGCCGTATCTGACTGAGAAGCTGGAAGAAGTTGTATCGGAATTCGACTGTGCGGTCAAAGTAAAAGGAAAAGGTCTGATTCAGGGACTTCAGATTACGAAACCAACCGGGGAAGTGACGAAAAAAGCGCTGGAGGAAGGGCTCCTCATCATCTCAGCCGGACAGAATGTACTTCGTGTGATTCCGCCTCTGATCGTGGAGAAGGAACACATTGATGAGATGATCGAAAAACTGAAAAAAGCATTGGCTTAAGACGCATAATAACCCGGTCATCGGGCATACTCTTAGAAGAAAAAACTGGGAGGAAGAACGATGACCGGGTTTCTGATTGCCCTGATTTCCGGGGCGCTTATGAGTGTACAGGGAGTATTTAACACACAGGTGACAAAGACTACGGGGATGTGGGTCAGCAATGCATGGGTGCAGCTGAGCGCCTTTGCACTGTGTTTTGTGATGTGGCTGATCATGGGAAGGGACAGCGTTGCTTCGATTGCGAAGGTGGAGCCGAAATATGTACTGCTGGGAGGTGTGATCGGTGCCGGGATCACCTGGACGGTCATTAAGAGTATGGAACAGCTCGGGCCTGCAAAGGCGGCACTTTTGATCGTAGTTTCACAGCTTATTGTGGCGTATCTGATCGAGCTTCTGGGGCTGTTCGGAGTGGAAAAATCACCTTTGGACTGGAAAAAGGTGGGCGGAATGGCGCTGGCACTGATCGGGGTTGCGATTTTTCAACTGGCAGGAAAATGATAAAATGGAAATAGCGGTTGAGTTTTTCATGGAAATTCGTTACAATAATCTTGTCTTAGCTGCAGATACATTCTTCCCTCAGACCTGGAGGAAAGAAATGTATGGCGAGGGGTCGCGGCTCTGCATGGAAATGGAGAGAGAATGAGGCAGAAAAGACAAAGAGTGTATCGAAGATTTGCAATTATGATTCTATGCTTCTGCTGTATATTTGCGGGATGCAGCAGGGAAGAAGCGTTTGCCGAAGTCGAGATTACAAAACAGGAAGCAGACGAGAAAGTCCCGGAAGAAAGCGAAGAGACGAAAGAGACGGAACAAGAACCGATCTGGGTCTATGTCTGTGGACAGGTAGTGTGTCCCGGAGTCTATGAACTGAAGAATGGTGACCGCGTGTATCAGGCCATAGATGCGGCGGGCGGTTTTACAGAAGCGGCGAGCCGGGAGTTCTGGAATCAGGCCGAGATTCTGTCGGACGGGCAGAAGATCTATGTACCGACGAAGGAAGAAACGGAACAATCCGGTTCTGCCACAGAAAAAGGGACAATGGATGTCGGGAAAAGCGAAGATGGAAGAGTGAATCTCAACACGGCATCGAAGCAGGAACTCACATCTCTGAGCGGGATTGGTGAATCGCGGGCAGAGGCCATCATCCGTTATCGCGAAGAAAACGGTGGATTTCAAAGCATAGAAGAGATCAAAAAAATAGAGGGAATAAAAGAAGGCATTTTTGAGAAGATCAAAAATGATATTACAGTAAATTAAGGGAGCAGCAGTATGGGCAGAAAAGTGTTGGTAGTGGATGACGAAAAATTAATCGTGAAAGGAATTCGTTACAGTCTGGAGCAGGATGATATGGAAGTGGATGCCGCCTACGACGGTGAAGAGGCGCTGGAGATGGCAAGAAGGAAAGCGTATGATATCATTTTGCTGGATGTCATGCTTCCCAAGTGTGACGGATTTGAAGTGTGCAGGCAGATCCGGGAGTTCTCGGATGTTCCGATCGTGATGCTCACTGCAAAAGGAGAGGATATGGACAAGATCCTCGGGCTGGAATACGGAGCTGACGATTACATAACGAAACCATTCAATATACTTGAGGTCAAGGCAAGGATCAAGGCAATCATGCGCCGTACGGGGAAAAGAGAAGGAAGCACGGTGGCATCGAAGATGATCGTGAAAGGGGATCTCAGGATCGATTGCGAGAGCCGGAGAGTATTTTCCGGAGAGAAGGAACTGAACCTGACTGCAAAAGAATTCGATCTTCTGGAACTTCTTGCGATGAATCCGAATAAGGTGTACAGCAGAGAGAATCTTTTGAATATTGTCTGGGGATATGAATACCCGGGAGATGCACGTACGGTGGATGTCCATATCCGGAGACTGCGCGAGAAGATTGAAGTGAATCCGAGTGACCCGAAATATGTCTATACGAAGTGGGGAGTTGGTTATTATTTCAGGGGTTAAATTAAAATTTGTACCAAAGTTTTTAAAAAGTCTGCGAGTGCGCATTGTACTGCTTTTGGGGATTTGCACAATTCTGACGTGCCTGTTCTTAAAAGGGGCGATTTTGGAAAGCTATGAACAGAGACTGGTATCTGTGCGCACTTCAGAGATTCAGAATCAGTGTACGATTCTGGGCAATCAGTTAATCAATTCTAATTATCTGGAACATACAGATTCCGAGGTTATCAATGCTGAGCTTGCGCAGCTGTCCAATATTGTCAGCGGACGGGTCATGGTCATCAATGATGAATTCCGTATCGTAAAAGATACATATAATCTGGATGAAGGGAAGACGATCATATCTACGGATGTGGTGCGCTGTCTTCGCGGAGAGCAGAGCAACAATTATGATGAAAAGAACCGCTATATCGAGGTGGCGACGCCGATCGTGAGTTCCGGGGACAGGCGTGTTCCCGGCATGATGCTGGTCAGTGTGTCCACCGATTCGATCCGGGATGAACTGGCGGCTTTGGAGAGCAAGGCGTATCTTGCATCTCTGACGATCTTCCTGATCGTCCTTCTTGCCGCAGGATTATCGGCTTCTTTTCTGGTGCGTCCGCTTACAAGGATGTCAAAGACGATCGAGGAAATGGCATCCGGATACGGAGATAATTACCTTCATGAAGATGCATACAATGAGACGGAGAAGATCTCACTGGCATTTAACAGGCTGTGGGACCGCTATAAGCTGCTGGATGCTTCCAGGGAAGAATTTGTGGCCAATGTCTCTCACGAACTGAAGACACCGCTGACATCCATGAAGGTTCTGTCAGATTCACTTCTTGCACAGCCGGATGTGCCGGTGGAGCTGTATCAGGAGTTTATGGGAGACCTCTCAGAAGAGATTGAGCGGGAAAATAAAATCATCAATGATCTTTTGGAACTGGTTAAGATGGACAAAAAAGGCGCCGGCCTGAACGTGCAGAGCCAGAATATCAACGAGCTGGTGGAGCGGATTCTGAAAAGGCTGCGTCCTCTGGCGGCACGCCAGAATGTGGAACTGGTGTATGAGAGCTTTCGCTCTGTTACGGCAGAGGTGGATGAAGTGAAATTTTCGCTTGCGCTTTCCAATCTGGTTGAAAATGCAATCAAGTATAACAGGGAGAACGGCTGGGTTCATGTTGAGCTGAATGCGGATCACAAGTATTTCTATCTGAAAGTTGCGGATTCCGGAATCGGAATTCCGAAAGAGGATACCGAGCATATATTCGAACGGTTTTACCGGGTGGACAAGTCGCATTCCAGAGAAATCGGAGGGACCGGACTGGGCCTTTCTATAGCCCGCAACGCGGTGATCATGCACAGAGGAGCGATTAAGGTGCACAGCGAGCCGGGAGAGGGGACGACATTTACGGTCAGGATCCCGCTCACCTACATTGCCCAGTAGAGAGGCAGTGGGAAACAGAAAGAAGTGGATGGAAATGAGAAGAAGGAAGAAAATCATTTTGTATGTCGCCCTTGTCCTGGGTATTCTGGCATCGGCCGGGTGCAAAAGGAAGGATGAGGCGGATTCTCCGTATAAGCTGTACCGGATCAACCAGGATGGCACCGGTCTTGTGGAGACGGCGTACCAGGGAGAGACGGAAGATAGTGATAAAGCGGTGAACGAGATGATCGAAGATCTGAAGGCGGCAGATGACTCGATTGAAGAGCAGCCGGCGATCCCGAATGATGTTGATCTGGAGCGCTATGTCCTTGAAGACGAGAAGCTGCTGCTTTATTTTAACGAAGCGTATGCGGACATGGATCCGGTTCAGGAAGTGCTCTGTCGGGCGGCACTGGTACGTTCCCTTACGCAGATTGACGAGGTGGATCAGGTTGCGTTCTATGTGGATGAGAAACCGCTTGCGAACCGCTCGGGAGAAGAATACGGATTCCTCCAGGCCGAAGATTTTGTCCAGAATACAGGATCGGCGATCAATTCTTTTCAGGACACGGTATTGACCCTGTATTTTGCAAACAGTGACGGCTCTGCGCTGGTGAAAGAAGAGATGGATGTCCGTTACAATTCGAATCAGGCGAAGGAAAGAGTCATTGTGGAGAAGCTGATCAAAGGTCCCACAGGCAATGATCTGCAGGCCACGATCCCGAAAGGGACAAAGCTCCTTGGCACTTCGATCAAAGACGGGATCTGTTATCTGAATTTTAATGAAGGTCTGAAGAATACGACGCCGGGCGTGCAGCCGGAGACGGTGATCTACTCGATTGTAAATTCCGTGACGGAGTGTAGTTCGGTAAGTCGTGTTCAGATTGCGATTAACGGTGACAGCAATGTCATGTTCCAGGAAAGTATCAAACTGAGTGAGCCTCTTAGCAGAAATCTGGATATTGTGGAGGAAAAATAACAGTTTGAGACATAGAAAAATATGCTGTGCGGCATGTGTGGCAGCAGGAGTGATCGCTCTTATGTTTTATCTGGGCGGGAGCCGGATTTTTCCGGTTCTGGGAGAATCGGAGTTTGAAAGGCTGTATTCAGACGGAGATAAGGTAAGGCTTTGCGGTCAGATTTATCGGAAAACAAAAAAAGAAGACATCTGGATTCTGTACCTTAAAGGGATCAGAATGCAGGAACAAGGCGAATCAGAAATTGAGGCAGAAGATAATCTGCTGGTCTATTTATCAAATGGGCAGGAGGAACGGGTTCCGGAATACGGGCAGTATATCCGGGTGTCTGGAACCATTTCTTTCTTTCAGAATGCCCCGAATCCGGGGAATTTTAACCAAAGATTTTATTATCGAAAACAGGGAATAACAGGAGCGCTGAAACAGGCAAGGCTTGAAGAAATCCGGGCATTTACGGGAAAAGTGGGATGGAAATACCGTCTTCTTGAATGGATGAGTGATATTCGGGAGAAAACGGCAGAGCAGATTCTTGCGTATCTCGGCGAAGAAAAGGGCGGAGTCTTGTGCTCCATGATGCTCGGAGACCGTGCGTATATGGATGAGGAGGTAAGGGAAAACTATCAGAAAAGCGGAATCGGGCATCTGCTGGCGATCTCGGGTCTTCATGTGTCTTTTGTCGGGATGGGAATATACGAAATCCTGAGACATGCCTCTTTTACAAGGACTTTTGCGGCGGGAGGAAGCTGTGCGGTTCTGATCCTGTACGCGGTGCTGACAGGAGGGAGTATATCGGCAGTCCGAGCTGCCGTGATGTTTCTGATCCGTATGGGGGCAGAGGTGACGGGAAGGGAATACGACGGACTGACGGCGGCGGGAACGGCCATGCTGCTGATGTTGTCGTTCAATCCTCTGCAGCTCTTTGACGCGGGATTCTTGTTGTCCTTCGGTGCCGTGCTCGGTGTCTACCTGATTCTGCCTTTCTGGCAGACAGAAGGGGAGGCGAAATGGAAACGCACCATAAAAATGTCGCTGTCGGTTCAGCTGGCAGTGCTTCCAATCATGCTGTATTATTATTATGAAATCAGTCCTTATTCCATATTCTGGAATTTGCTTGCGGTTCCGCTTGCGGGAATCGTGCTCGCATGCGGCTTCGCAGGGATCCTGACTGGAACGGTAGTTTCTGGGGGACTGTGGCCGGCACGCATCTCCTATGGAATAAGCGGTCTGATTCTTGGAATTTATGAAGAAGGAAGCAGGATCATGCTGGAGATCCCGGGTGCGAGATGGGTCGCAGGAAGACCGGGGACAGTGCAGATTCTGGCATACTATATGGTACTGGCCGTCATGTTGGCATGTTTTAGATTCGGGAAGAAGAAAGCCGCTTATACAGGAATTTTGGCAGCGGTTTTGCTCATGGGGTTCCCTCACGGCAGGGCGGGAGAGCTGGAAATCTATATGATGAATGTTGGACAGGGGGATGCATTTTTCCTCAGAGGACCGAAAGGTGGTACATACCTCATCGACGGAGGGAGCAGCACAGTGAGTGATGTGGGGAAATACCGGATCGAACCGTTTCTGAAATCCGAAGGTGTCGGGAAGCTGGATTATGTGTGGGTCTCCCACGGGGATATCGATCATCTTGGAGGAATTGAGGAAATGCTGAAACGACAGAAATACGGGATCCGAATCGAACGGATCGTACTTCCCGGGGAACGCTTCTGGGATGAAAAACTGTATGAATTTGCACAGACTGCCACAGAATACGGGGCAAAGGTCTACACGGTCGAAGCGGGGCAGATTCTTCGGGAAGGAGAAATGGAGCTTTTCTGTATCTGGCCGGGAGACGAGAAGGAGAAAGAAGAGATGCCGGAGCCGGGCAATGAAGCCTCCATGGTCCTTGCCCTTCGCTATCGCAGATTTGATATGCTATTTACCGGTGATCTGGAAAATGACGCAGAAGATACGGTGTCGGCAAGGATTGGGGAACTTCAGGAGCAAAAAAAGCTTTCGGACAGATTCGAAGTGCTGAAAGTCGGGCATCACGGATCGAGAAATGCGACATCGGAAAGACTTCTTGAAATAACAAGGCCGGATGCTGCCTGGGTGTCGGCCGGAGAGAAGAACCGCTATGGGCATCCTCACGAAGAAGTGCTGGAAAGACTTGCAAATTGGGGCGTCAGCTTATATAATACGAAAGACGGACATGCAGTGAAATTATGTACAGACGGGGAGAAATATAGTATACTGAGACCATGAAGAGTTTGAATGAAGATTTAAAAACCGGACAATTTAAACAGATCTATCTCCTATACGGGGAGGAGGCTTATCTGAAAAAACAGTACAGGGATCGTTTTGTAAAAGCGATGGTCTCCGAAGGAGATACCATGAATTATGCGTATTATGAAGGGAAAAACACGAATCCCCGGGAGGTGATCGACCTTGCCGAAACGATGCCGTTTTTTGCCGAGCGAAGGCTGATCGTGATGGAAAATACCGGGTTCTTCAAGAGCTCGGTGCCGGAACTGGCAGAGTATCTGAAAGAGATTCCTCAGACTTCGTTTCTGATCTTTGTCGAGGAGGAGATCGATAAGAGAAGCAAGCTGTACAAGGCAGTAAAGGACAGAGGAAGGATCGTAGAATTGAAACGCCAGGATGAGAAGACTCTGGTGCGCTGGATTCTCGGTATGGTAAAAAAAGAGAATCAGAATATGACGGAATCTGCCGCCAGATATTTTCTGGGCAAGGTGGGCAATGACATGGAGAACATCCAGAAAGAGTTGGAAAAGCTGTTCTGCTATTGTTTGAATCATACGGAGATCACGGTGGCGGACATAGATGCGATCTGTACGACCCAGATCACGAACCATATCTTCGACATGGTGGATGCGGTGGCGAACAAGGAACAGAAGAAAGCGCTGGATTATTACTATGATCTGCTGACGCTGAAAGAACCGCCGATGCGGATCCTGTATCTGCTGACCAGACAGTTCCGCATTCTGATGGAAATCAAGGAAATGGAAAATCAGGGAGTTCCATCCAAAGAGATGGCATCCAAAGCCGGGATCATGCCGTTCCTGGTGGGAAAATACCGGGCACAGGCACAGGCGTTTTCCGCAAAAGAGCTTCGGCAGATCGTCGAGGCGGGCGTGCAGACCGAGGAGAATGTCAAGACAGGAAGAATGGGAGATGTCCTGTCGGTCGAGCTCTTTCTGGTACAGTACAGCCGGAAAAAACCAAAGGTATCATAATATACAGACAGGATATGAGAAAGATAGGATAAGGAGACGAAAAAAGGGCTATGCATATGGATCAAAAGAAAATTCGGAATTTTTGTATAATTGCGCATATCGACCACGGGAAATCTACATTGGCAGACCGGATCATCGAGATGACCGGCCTTCTTACCAGCCGGGAAATGCAGGCACAGGTACTGGACAACATGGACCTGGAGCGGGAGAGAGGGATTACGATCAAGTCCCAGGCAGTCCGCACCGTCTACAAGGCAAAAGACGGGGAGGAATACATTTTCAATCTGATCGATACTCCGGGACATGTGGATTTTAATTATGAAGTTTCCCGTAGTCTCGCCGCGTGTGACGGTGCGATATTGGTTGTGGATGCCGCTCAGGGGGTTGAGGCACAGACGCTTGCAAATGTATATCTCGCACTGGATCATGATCTGGATGTCATGCCTGTTATCAATAAGGTGGACCTTCCGAGTGCAGAACCGGAACGTGTGATTGAAGAGATTGAGGACGTGATCGGGATTGAAGCACAGGATGCACCGAGAATCTCTGCAAAGACCGGTCTGAATGTGGAAGAAGTGCTGGAACAGATCGTGGAGAAGATCCCGGCACCGGAGGGAGATCCGGACGCCCCGCTTCAGGCACTTATCTTTGATTCCCTTTATGACCCGTATAAAGGAGTCATCGTATTTTGCAGGATTAAAGAAGGATGCATCACGAAGGGGACACCGATCAGAATGATGGCAACCGGAGCAACTGCAGATGTAGTGGAAGTTGGTTATTTCGGAGCAGGCCAGTTTATTCCTTGTGAAGAATTATCCGCCGGAATGGTAGGATACTTTACTGCCAGTCTGAAGAATGTGAAAGACACGCGTGTCGGTGATACGGTAACGAATGCGCAAAGACCTTGTGACAAGCCGCTTCCGGGTTACAAGAAAGTCAATCCGATGGTGTATTGCGGTGTGTACCCGGCGGATAGCTCCAAATATCCGGATCTGAGGGATGCACTGGAGAAACTGCAGCTCAATGATGCGGCGCTTCAGTTTGAGCCTGAGACTTCACTGGCACTAGGGTTTGGGTTCCGATGTGGTTTCCTCGGGCTTCTGCATCTGGAAATCATCCAGGAACGTCTGGAACGGGAATATAACCTGGATCTGGTGACGACAGCACCCGGAGTTATCTACAAAGTGTATAAGACAAACGGAGAGGTGATTGAACTTACCAATCCGTCCAATCTGCCGGATCCTGCGGAGATTGAATATATGGAGGAACCTGTCGTAAAAGCGGAGATCATGGTAACTTCGGAATTCATCGGAGCGATCATGGATCTGTGTCAGGAAAGACGAGGCGTGTACCAGGGAATGGAATATATCGAAGAGACAAGAGCAGTGCTTCACTACCATCTGCCTCTGAATGAAATTATCTATGATTTCTTTGATGCACTGAAATCACGTTCGCGCGGATACGCTTCTTTTGATTATGAGCTTCTTGGATATGAGCGGTCTGAACTGGTCAAGCTGGATATTCTCATTAATAAAGAAGAAGTCGATGCACTTTCCTTCATTGTATTTGCAGGAAGCGCTTATGACCGGGGAAGAAAGATGTGTGAAAAGCTGAAGGAAGAGATCCCGAGACAGCTCTTCGAGATCCCGATCCAGGCAGCGATCGGAAGCAAGATCATTGCGCGTGAGACGGTCAAAGCTCTGCGTAAAGATGTTCTTGCGAAGTGTTACGGCGGTGATATCACACGTAAGAAGAAACTTCTGGAGAAGCAGAAAGAAGGAAAGAAACGTATGCGTCAGGTGGGAAATGTAGAAATTCCGCAGAAAGCATTTATGAGTGTTCTGAAATTGGATGATAAGAAATAATATGGAAAGAAAACAAATATCAGGTGGGGCGGGCAAGCCTTTGGAACTGTACATTCATATTCCGTTCTGCCTGAAGAAATGTGCCTACTGTGATTTCCTATCAGCGCCCGCAGGCGAGAAAGAGCGGGAAGAATATGTACAGATTCTGTGTGAGGAAATCAGGACAAATGCAGGAAAAGTGGAAGAGTATCAGGTCTCTTCCATTTTCTTTGGAGGAGGGACTCCCTCTCTTCTTACCGGAGACCAGTTCCGGATGATTCTTGATACGGTTCGGGATCAATATCACATTTCTGCGGATGCGGAGATTTCTATGGAGATGAATCCCGGTACGGTTACGGATGAAAAACTGAAAGCGTATAAAGATGCCGGTGTGAACCGGCTGAGCATCGGACTACAGTCTGTCCATGATGAAGAACTGCGGATGCTTGGAAGGATACACACTTATGAAGAATTCCTTGAGGCCTATAGGAGTGCGAGGATGTGCGGATTTGACAATATCAATATTGATCTGATTTCGGCGATCCCGGGTCAGACGGCGGAGAGCTGGACCGAAACACTGAGAACAGTCGCGGCTCTGGAGCCGGAGCACATTTCTGCATACAGTCTGATCATCGAACCCGGAACTTTATTCTATGACAGGTACGGGGAAGATGCAGGACGGGAAGAAAGGGCGGAGTCGGGATGTGAGAAAAGAAAGGGTGCAAATCTGCCGTGGCCTGCGCTTCCTACGGAGGAGGAAGAACGGGAGATGTATCATCAGACAGAGCAGATCCTCGTCGGTGCGGGATATCAGCGGTATGAGATTTCCAATTATGCAAAGCCCGGATACCGATGCAGGCACAACTGCGGGTATTGGAGAAGAGTGCCGTATCTGGGGTTCGGCGTGGGTGCCGCCACATTTTTTGAAGGGGCAAGATACAGTAATCCGGAAAAGATGACGGAATACAGGGATAATTTTGAAGAAAAATTTTCCGGAGAAAAACTCAGCCTGGAAGATGAGATGGAGGAATTCATGTTTCTCGGACTGCGCATGACGGAAGGCATATCGAAAACAGAATTTGAGGAAGCCTTTGGAACCGGGATCGAAGCGGTCTACGGAAAACCGATCCGGAAACTGAAAGGTATGCATCTTATAGAAGAACATGAGGACCGTATCGCGCTTACAGAACAGGGAATCGATGTGAGCAATACGGTATTTGTGGAGTTTATGTTTTGAGAAAAGGACTGTCATATGGCAGTCCTTTTGCGATAAAAAAGTGTAACTATGAAATATTTATAAAGTGGGTTGACAAAGCGTGTTGGGAGTGATACATTAATAAGCGAAGATGATGTTAGCACTCGAATATGCCGAGTGCTAATAAAACAAAGGAGGGTGCAGATGGAGTCTATACAGGAACTTAGTGAGCGGAAAACGAAAATCCTTCATGCCATCATTAAGAATTATTTAGACACCGGAGAGCCGGTGGGATCGAGAACGATTTCCAAGTATACGGATCTGAACTTAAGCTCTGCAACGATCCGGAATGAAATGGCGGATCTGGAAGAACTGGGTTATATCATGCAGCCTCACACATCGGCGGGAAGGATTCCATCTGATAAAGGATATCGATGGTATGTAGATATGCTGATGAGCCAGAAAGAGCAGGAGGTCACAGAACTGAGGGAACAGATGCTGGAGAAGTCAGATAAGATGGATCAGCTCCTAAGGCAGGTCGCGAAAGTACTGGCAACGAACACCAATTACGCGACGATGATTTCCTCTCCGGTATATAACAGGAATAAGCTGAAGTTCATCCAGCTTTCACAGGTAGATGAGAACCAGTTGGTCGTCGTCATTGTGATGGATGGAAATATCGTAAAGAACCAGATTATTACACTGGAAGAGCCATTGGATAACGAAGCATTGCTGAAACTGAATATGCTGTTAAATACGGCACTGATCGGACTGTCGGTGGAAGAGATCAATCTCGGAATGATCGCCAGACTGAAGGAACAGGCAGGGATTCACAGTGAAGTGGTCAGTAATGTGCTGGATGCAGTGGCGAATGTGATACAGCTTGATGATGACATGGAGATTTACACCAGCGGCGCAACGAATATTTTTAAATATCCGGAGCTTAGCGATAAGCAGAGCGCTCAGGAGATTATCAGTGCTTTCGAAGAAAAGCAGCAGCTGGCAGCGCTGGTATCAAAGACGATGGCCAGCAGCGAGAATAAAGACATTCAGGTCTATATCGGAAATGAATCCAATGTGGAGAAGATGAAGGACTGCAGTGTTGTCACAGCGACCTATGAGCTTGGTGAGGGTATGCAGGGGACCATTGGAATCATTGGACCGAAGCGGATGGATTACGAACATGTAATGAAGACGTTAAAGACTCTGATGGCGGAACTGGATGAGATTTTCCACAGGGATGGTTAGAACATCCGGACTATGAAAGGAGAAAGGTGGCAGAACCGTTGGATAATCAGATGAGTAATGAAGAAATGGTAAAAGAAGCAGTGGAAGAGGCAAAGAAAGCCGCCATGGAAGCGGAAGCAGAAGAAGCTGCTGAAAAAGAAAATGATAAGGAAGAGGATTCCGAAGAAAGTCGGGAAGGTGAGAACAAAGAGGCCGGCGAAGCAGATGCGAAGGAAGAAGAAAAAACAGAAGAAACTGCGGAGCCGAAAAAATCAAAGCTTTTTGAAAAAAAGAATAAAAAAGACAAGAAGGATGAGCAGATTGCAGATCTGACAGATAAGCTTACCAGACAGATGGCAGAATTCGATAATTACAGAAAGCGGACTGAGAAAGAAAAATCAGCCATGTATGAGATCGGTGCAAAAGATATCGTGGAAAAGATTCTTCCGGTCGTTGATAATTTTGAACGCGGCCTGCAGTCTGTAGCTGAGGAAAACAAAGAAGATCCGTTTGTGCAGGGAATGGATAAGATCTACAAGCAGCTTATGACAACACTGGAAGGCATCGGTGTGAAACCGATTGAGGCGGTCGGACAGGAATTTAACCCGGATTTTCATAATGCAGTGATGCATATTGAAGATGAAGAGGCCGGAGAGAATGTCGTGGTCGAGGAATTCCAGAAAGGATATATGTATCGTGAAAGTGTTGTGAGACACAGCATGGTAAAGGTTGCTAATTAAAATAGCAGAATGAATGAAATAGTTTGTATATTTACACATGAAGATGCAGATATACTCTATATAAACAAAGTAAGTAAACAAATTTTTTAAAATATTAGGAGGTCTTCATAATGGGCAAAATCATTGGTATTGATTTAGGTACAACAAACAGTTGTGTAGCGGTTATGGAAGGTGGTCAGCCGGTTGTAATCGCAAATACAGAAGGTGCAAGAACAACACCGTCTATCGTAGCATTTACAAAAACAGGAGAACGTCTGGTAGGTGAACCTGCAAAACGTCAGGCAGTTACAAACGCAGAAAAGACAATTTCTTCTATCAAGAGAGAAATGGGAACAGACCATAAAGTTGACATTGATGGAAAGAAATATTCTCCGCAGGAAATTTCAGCTATGATTCTTCAGAAACTGAAAGCAGATGCAGAAGCATACCTTGGAGAAAAGGTTACAGAAGCAGTTATCACTGTTCCGGCATATTTCAACGATGCACAGCGTCAGGCTACCAAGGATGCCGGTAAGATCGCCGGTCTTGATGTAAAACGTATCATCAACGAGCCTACAGCGGCAGCACTTGCTTATGGTCTGGACAATGAAAAAGAACAGAAGATCATGGTTTATGACCTTGGCGGTGGTACATTCGATGTATCCGTTATTGAGATCGGTGACGGCGTTATCGAAGTATTATCTACAGCAGGTAACAACAGACTTGGCGGAGATGACTTCGATCAGAAGATCACAGACTATATGCTTGCAGATTTCAAGGCAAAAGAAGGTGTAGATCTTTCTACAGATAAGATGGCTCTTCAGAGATTGAAAGAAGCAGCTGAAAAAGCAAAGAAAGAGCTCTCGTCTGCAACAACAACTAATATTAACCTTCCGTTCATCACTGCAACAGCAGAAGGACCGAAGCATTTCGATATGAACCTGACAAGAGCTAAATTCGATGAATTAACTCATGAACTGGTTGAAAAGACAGCAGAACCGGTAAGACGTGCACTGTCTGATGCAGGTATCACAGCGTCTGACCTTGGCCAGGTACTTCTGGTAGGTGGATCTACCCGTATCCCGGCTGTACAGGAAGAAGTAAAACGTCTCACAGGCAAAGAACCGAGCAAATCTCTGAATCCGGATGAGTGTGTAGCCCTTGGTGCATCCGTTCAGGGCGGTAAACTGGCTGGAGATGCCGGCGCAGGCGACATCCTTCTTCTGGATGTAACTCCGCTGTCACTGTCCATCGAGACAATGGGTGGTGTTGCTACAAGATTGATCGAGAGAAATACAACAATCCCGACCAAGAAGAGCCAGATTTTCTCTACTGCTGCAGATAACCAGACAGCAGTTGATATCAACGTTGTTCAGGGTGAAAGACAGTTCGCAAGAGACAACAAGTCCCTCGGACAGTTCAGACTGGACGGAATTCCGCCGGCACCGCGTGGAATCCCGCAGATCGAAGTTACATTTGATATCGATGCAAACGGTATTGTAAATGTATCAGCAAAAGATCTGGGAACAGGAAAAGAACAGCATATTACGATCACAGCAGGTTCTAATATGTCCGATGCAGATATCGATCGTGCAGTAAAAGAAGCTGCTGAGTTCGAAGCACAGGATAAGAAGCGTAAAGAAGCAATTGACACCAAGAATGACGCAGACGCAATGGTATTCCAGACCGAGAAAGCAATGAAAGAAGTTGGTGACAAGATCGATGCTGCTGACAGAAGCGCAGTAGAAGCTGATGTTCAGACTCTGAAAGATTTGCTTGCAAAAGCAGGCGATGAAATGACAGATGCTCAGGTCGCTGAGATCAAGGCTGCAAAAGAAAAACTGATGGAAAGTGCACAGAAGCTGTTCACAAAGGTTTATGAGCAGGCTGGTGCTGCAGCCGGCGCAGCAGGAGCACAGGGTGGACCGGCTCCGGAAGCAGGACCGGCACCGGAAGGATACAACGGAGATGACGTTGTAGACGGAGATTATAGAGAAGTTTAAGTTCTTGTTTAACAAAATTATTTTCTGCAAGGCGGGTAAATCCGTCTTGCAGATTTGTTGCTATGCATACGAAAAAGTAGAAGTGATGAGGTAGGGTTATGGCAGAATCAAAAAGAGATTACTATGAAGTCCTTGGTGTCTCCAAAGATGCGGATGAGGCGACATTGAAGAAAGCATATCGGGCTTTGGCCAAGAAATACCATCCGGATATGAATCCGGGGGATGCCGAGGCCGAAAAAAAGTTTAAAGAAGCCTCTGAAGCATATGCAGTACTGAGTGATCCCGAAAAACGTCGTCAATATGACCAGTTTGGACATGCCGCCTTTGAAGGAGGTGCCGGCGGAGCCGGGGGATTCGGAGGATTCGATTTTAACAGCGCAGATTTCGGCGATATTTTCGGCGATATATTTGGTGATTTATTTGGCGGAGGCAGAAGAGGAGGCCGTGCCAATACCGGTCCTATGAAAGGGGCAAATATTCGAAAAGGTGTTAGAATTACATTTGAAGAGGCTGTGTTTGGCTGTGAGAAGGAACTGGAGGTTGTGTTGAAAGATCCGTGCAGTAAATGTAACGGTACCGGGGCAAAACCGGGAACAAGTCCGGAAACCTGCAGCCGATGCGGTGGAAAAGGACAGGTAGTCTATACATCCCAGTCGTTCTTCGGAACAGTACAGAATGTACAGACTTGTCCGGAGTGTCAGGGAACAGGTAAGGTTATTCGCGAAAAATGTCCGGATTGTGGCGGAACAGGATATACGTCCAGTCGAAAGAAGATTAAGGTTTCTATTCCGGCAGGTATTGATAATGGACAGAGCGTACGGATTCGCGAAAAGGGAGAACCTGGGGTGAATGGAGGTCCGAGAGGAGATCTTTTGGTCGAGGTTACTGTTTCACGGCATCCGATTTTCCAGAGACAGGATGTACATCTGTTTTCAACAGCACCGATTACATTTGCACAGGCAGCGCTCGGTGGTGACGTAAGAATTAAGACGATTGATGGGGATGTGCTTTATAATATAAAACCGGGAACAAAGACCGATACGAAAGTGCGTCTGAAAGGAAAAGGTGTTCCTTCGCTCAGAAATCCGCAGGTACGTGGAGATCATTATGTCACGCTTGTGATTCAGACACCGGAAAAATTAAGTGCAGAGGCCAAAGAGGCACTTCGCAAATTTGATGAATTGACAGGGAATTCTTTGAATCAGGAAGAAGAACCCGAAGGAAAAACAAAGAATAAGAAAAAAGGCTTCATGGATAAGGTGAAGGAAAAGTTAGAAGAATTGGAAGAATAAAAAATATGCGTTTCGTGTGAACATCCCACATGAAACGCATATTTTTATTCTTCTTCTTCCAATTCGCTGCCGGCGATGCCACCAATTACTGAAGTAACACAGGCGGTAACGATAGCTGCGATGATTGCAACTGCGATAATGCCAACCAATAATACCATAATGTTACCTTCCTTTCTTTGCAATATAAACATTATAGCACAATTTGCATAATTAATACAGTAAAATTGAGAAAAATTTCTACATTAAAAAAGGCTGAAAGTCAAATATATCTTGGGAATCAATGTGACTTTTTGAAATTTCTGTGGTATAATATCGCGGTAAGCAAATTCCGAGGAAAATTTTTCCGGTTTTTGTACTTTGTTATGTGGCAACATGCAGTAACTTAGAATCGAGGAGGATATTTAAATATGGCAAGAGTAAGCAAACGTTCTAAAGCAGTAATTGATAAGAATGTAAAAGCAGCAGAAGCAAAAGCCCCGGTTAATGCAGCAGAAGTAAAAGAAGCTGTAGAAGTTAAGACAGAAGAAGTAAAAGAAGCTGCAGCAGCTATGGCAGAAGAAGCGGTAAAAATGGCAGAAGAGAAGGTAGAAGACGTGAAAGAAGCTGTAGAGAAGACTGTGAAAGATGTAAAGAAAGCAGCAGCTAAGACAAGAAAAGAGGCAACTAAGAAAGAAATCAAGACAGAAATTGTTTTGCAGTATGGTGAAAAAGAAGTAAATACGAAAGATATGGTTGCGGCAGTTAAGAAAGAATGGACAAAGGCAAAACACAAAGTATCAGACATCAAGTCCATGGAACTCTATATCAAACCGGAAGATTACGCTGTATATTATGTAATCAACGGTGAAACAACCGGTAAGATCTGGCTGTAGAATTATATAGTAGTTAGTGAATGTATATTGCCATTGTTCGTTTTCCGGAAAGAAGAGAAGCAATTCTTTTCTCCGGAAAAATCGAACAGAATCATTTCTTTTTTCTAATAGAAGTATGAACTGGAATCGGTCCTGATTTTCCCATGATTGTATAAAACAACAGAATATAGGTAAGATCTGCGACGATCTTAGAACGGAGGAGAATAATGCAGAATTTTACACAATATACACCTACTGAAATTGTGTTTGGAAGCAAGACGCATCTTCAGGCGGGAATAGAAGTGAAAAAATGGAACGGACACAGAGTGCTGATCGTTTATGGAGGAGGAAGTGTCGTGAAAAGCGGTCTTCTGGAAACGATTGAAAATGCTCTGCGAGAAGAGAAAATTACATATGAAGAATTTGGCGGAGTGAAACCGAATCCGAGACTCGCATATGCGGAACGGGGAGTTCAGAAGGCGTTGGAGTTCGGGGCGGATTTTATCCTGGCCGTTGGTGGAGGCAGTTCGATCGACACGGCGAAAGCAATTGCACATGGGGCAGCGAATCCGGGAACAAAGCTATGGGATATCTGGACGCAGAAAGTGCCACTTACCCGGTCTCTTCCGATGGGATGTGTACTTACGATTGCGGCAGCCGGCAGTGAGATGAGCTCATCTTCTGTTCTGACAAATGAAGAGACCGGGGAAAAAAGTGGAATTACCACGGTATTTAACCGCCCCAAATTTGCGATTATGAATCCGGAACTGACATTTACTCTGCCACCATATCAGATTGCATGTGGAGTTGTGGATATTATGATGCATACGTTGGAACGATACTTCATTCCTAATCAGAAAAACCAGATGACAGATGAAATCGCAGAAGGGCTTCTCAGGGTCATGATCGAAAATGGAATAAAAGGATTTAAGAATCCAGAGGATTATGATGCGATGAGTGAGATTATGTGGTGCGGAAGTCTGTCGCATAATGATCTGACGGGGCTTGGCAGAGAAAAAGATTTCTGTGTGCATAAATTCGGACATGCTCTCGGAGCGAAATATGATCTGGCACATGGGGCGACTTTGTCTGCAATGTGGGGATCCTGGGCAGAGTATGTATATCGATATGATGTGGATCGTTTCTGCCATTACGGTCAGAAAGTGTGGGGAATTCAGGGAAAAGATGCTGTGGAGACAGCGCGGGAGGCAATCCGGAAAACGGTGGATTACTTCCGCAGCCTGGAAATGCCGGTGAATTTGAAAGAGCTTGAAATCGGGACACTCAGTGATGATACTTTGATGGAACTGGCAATGAACGCAACCAAAGGCGGAACGGTAAAATTATCGAAAATAAAGGAGTTAGATGTAAACGATGTTTATCAAATCTTTCAGTCGGCAAACGGAAGATAAGATGGATATTAACTGGAAAAATTTCTATAAACAGGTATGTCTGCTTATCATTCCGATGGCGCTGCAGAACCTGATCAATGTCGGGGTTCAGGCAGCCGATGTATTTATGCTGGGACGGGTTGGGGAGAAGGTCCTTTCCGGAGCATCGCTTGCCGGACAGATTCAGTTCATCATGACGCTGATCCTGTTCGGAACTACGTCAGGAGCTACGGTGCTGACTGCGCAGTATTGGGGGAAAAAGGATACCCGGACGATTGAAAAAATCCTGGGGATGGGCATGCTGATCGGTATTGGCGGAGCATTGGCTTTCGCTTTGGCAGCCGAACTGATCCCTGAGACACTACTCCGGATCTATACAAATGACCCGGAAGTCATTGCGGAAGGCGCGAAATATCTGAGGATTGTTGCGCTTTCTTATGTAATCATGGCGGCAACTCAGGTCTATCTGTATATTATGCGCAGCATTGAGAGGGTCGTAATCGCGACGGTCGTATACGGTGCTTCACTTATAGTGAATATTATAGTCAACGCAGTGTTGATCTTCGGGCTTATGGGATTCCCAAAGATGGGAATTGAAGGAGCGGCGATCGGAACTTTGATTTCAAGAATCCTTGGACTTATGATTGTAATATGGTATGCAAAATTCAGAAATAAAGTGGTCCGTTTTCATTTGAGCGACATGTGGAACATTGATAAAGTGCTGTTGAAAGACTTTTTGTTCTACGCGACTCCGGTTATTTTGAACGAGCTGGTATGGGGAATGGGGAGCTCTGCCAATACGGCGGTGATCGGACATCTCGGCAGTGCAGCAGTCGCGGCAAATTCTGTTGTACAGGTGGTAAGAGAACTTTCCACAGTGGTTGTTTTCGGTGTCTCGAATGCGACGGCAATCTATCTGGGGAAAACGATCGGAGAGCGACAGTATGAGCTCGCGAAAGCATATGGCAGAAGATTTGCGGTTCTGAGTGTCATCACTGGATTCATTGCCGCGGGGATCATATTGGTTTCAGCTCCGGCAGTGAGCAGATTTATGACACTTTCTCCGGAAGCAAAGAGTTACCTGATGTTTATGTTTTTTGTTATGTCTTATTTCGCGCTGTGTCAGGCAATTAATACAACACTTGTGGTGGGGGTGTTCCGCTCGGGGGGAGACACCAGATTCGGACTTCGTCTGGATGCAACTACGATGTGGTGCTGTTCCATCCTGCTCGGAGCGATCGCAGCGTTCGTTTTTCGGGCCAGTGTTCCGGTGGTTTATGTATTACTGATGAGTGACGAAGTGATCAAGGTGCCGATCACTGTCAAGCGTTTCCTGGGGTATAAATGGATCAAAAATGTAACGAGGGAGCAGGAAGAACTGGCAATGGATTAGTTACAGATTATTTGGAAAAAGGATTGGATTTTCCCGAAAGCTATGGTATTCTAGTACTATGGTTCCGGGGGCTTGATGAGAGCTCAAAAACTAGAGTATAAAACGGCATTTTCATAGAAAATACCAGGAAAAGGAGAGACGAGATTATGAAACCAGTAGCAACTGAGAAAGCACCAAAAGCATTAGGACCTTATTCACAGGGATATGTACACAATGGTATCCTTTATTCTGCAGGTCAGATCGCTATCAATCCGGAGACAAATACGGTCGAGGCTGTTACCATTGAAGAGCAGACAGAACAGGTTTGTAAGAATCTTGGAGAAGTATTAAGAGCAGCAGGAAGTTCATTTGACAAAGTTTTAAAGACGACTTGTTTCTTAAGTGATATGGGAGACTTCGCTGCCTTTAATGAAGTATATGGCAAATACTTTACATCAAAACCGGCAAGAAGCTGTGTTGCAGTAAAGACGCTTCCGAAGAACCTTCTCTGCGAAGTTGAAGTCATTGCTGTGGTAGAAGAATAATATATATTTTGGAGGTTGAGAATTATGGCAGAAGAGCAGAACAGCGGATGTTCACCGGAGGCGTGTTCTTCCTGTGCGCACGCAGGCTCGTGTAAAAGCAAGAAAGAAGATATGAAAGCACCGGCTAATCCGTATTCACAGGTGAAAAAAGTAATCGGCGTGGTGAGCGGAAAAGGCGGAGTCGGTAAATCTATGGTGACTGCATCTCTTGCACGGCTTGCCATCAGCCAGGGATACACGGTCGGAATCCTGGATGCCGATATCACAGGACCGTCTATACCGAAAATGTATGGAGTGCACGAAAGTGCAGTCGGAAATGAAGAAGGTATGTTCCCATGTATTGCTAAAGACGGAACTAAGATTATGTCCGTCAACCTGCTCCTTGAGAGAGAGTCTGATCCTGTGATCTGGCGAGGACCGATCATTGCGGGGGTTGTAACTCAGTTCTGGACAGATGTAATGTGGGGAGATCTGGATTTCCTTTTTGTCGATATGCCGCCGGGAACCGGTGATGTACCGCTGACCGTTTTCCAGTCTTTGCCTGTCGATGGAGTTGTGATCGTCACATCACCGCAGGATCTGGTACAGATGATTGTGGAGAAAGCATACAATATGGCAAAACAGATGAATATTCCGGTTCTTGGAATTGTAGAAAACTACAGTTATCTGGAATGCCCGGAATGCGGAAAGCGGATTTCCGTCTTCGGAGAGAGCCACATTGATGAGATCGCGGAAAATCTTGGAACAGAAGTGCTTGGAAAAATGCCGATTGATCCTCAGCTGGCTGAAATCGTAGAACAGGAGAAGTTCTATGAGGCTGAAAATAAATATCTGACAAATATTATTGAAAGATTCCAGTAGGAGTCCGGCAATGATAAAAATGGGGCGTTTCACAGTAATGTGGAGCGTCTTTTTTTTAGTTGCTTCGCATATGAGAAAAATATGGTTCAGATATTGATAAATCGACTTGAATATGTTACTATATAAAAGAACAAATGTTCGGAACGTAAGTTTGCAAATGCTCAAAGATCGAAGAACGGAGAATAAGGAGGAATGAAAAGTGCGGATCCAGACGGAGATGAACCTGTATGAGAAGCTGAATATACTGTCGGATGCAGCAAAGTATGATGTGGCGTGTACTTCCAGCGGTGTGGACAGGAAAGGAGACGGAACCGGTATGGGGAATTGTGAGAAAGCAGGAATCTGCCACAGTTTTTCGGCAGACGGACGGTGTATTTCACTGCTTAAGATCCTTTTCACCAACGAGTGCATTTTTGATTGCAAATACTGTGTGAACCGTTCATCCAATGATGTGATCCGTACTTCCTTTACTCCCGATGAAGTTTGTAAGCTGACGATGGAGTTTTATCGACGTAATTATATAGAGGGATTGTTTTTGAGCTCCGGTATTTTAAAGAGTCCGGATTATACAATGGAATTGATCTATGCGACGCTGTATAAGCTGAGAAAAGAGTGTAATTTTCAGGGCTATATCCATGTGAAAGCCATTCCGGGGGCGAGTCAGGAACTGATTCAGAAGGTGGGATATCTTACAGACAGAATGAGTGTGAACCTGGAACTCCCAACGCAAGAAAGTCTTCGCCTTCTTGCACCGCACAAGAGTCGGAAGAATATCCTGACTCCCATGAGGCTGGTGCAGGAAAAGCGAAAAGAAAATAGGCAGGAATTGACAGTATACCGGCATGCTCCGCAGTTTGTGCCGGCAGGGCAGAGTACGCAGATGATTATCGGAGCAACTCCAGAAACTGACTTTCAGATTATGCAGGTGACGGAGGCACTTTATCAGAAGTTTGAACTGAAGAGAGTGTTTTATTCGGCGTTTGTTCCCGTGAACGAAGATAAAGCGCTTCCGGTCAAAACAGATAGTGGCCCGCCGCTTCTGAGAGAACACAGGTTATATCAGGCGGACTGGCTGCTGCGTTACTATCAGTTTCATGTGGATGAATTGTTGGATGAAGAGAATCCGAATTTTAATGTATTGATGGACCCTAAATGTGACTGGGCAGTCCGCCATCTGGAGGAGTTCCCGATTGAGGTGAACAGGGCGGACTACCACATGCTGCTTCGAGTTCCGGGGATTGGATACCGGTCGGCGTCCCGGATCGTAAAGGCAAGAAGGCTTGGGACGGTTGATTTTGCGGATCTTAAGAAAATGGGAGTCGTGCTGAAAAGAGCACTGTATTTTATTACGTGCAGTGGCAAGATGATGTATCCGGTGCGTATGGATCAGGATTATATAACAAGGAATATTCTGGACGGTAAAGAACGGTTGCCGGATTCTGTGATTGGGATGAATTACAGGCAGCTGTCGTTATTTGATGATGTGAGATTCTCAGGAGATTCGTTTGCTGTGGAAGGAAGTGGGAAATGTGCAGAAAATCTATGTCTGTCATGATGATATCACCGGGATTTTTTCGGCGGTGTATGATGCCTGGAAGGAGAGAAGAGAAACTGGGGATGCAGGAATTGCTTTTAAAGGCAGTGTTGAACAAAAGCTGTTTTGTGAATACACGGAGTGTGAGGAAAGGGAAGAAAAGGTGATCGCGGTTGAGAAGATGATCAAGAACCACCTTGGGATGGATGCATATTGGAAACTGTATCATGCGGCTCTTTCGTCTGATCCAGCCAAAGGAGATGCGATACTGGGGACGATGTTTGCGGCCAGAAGGCTGAAGGATAGTACCAGGATCATGGAAAATCTGACCAGTCCTTCCGTAGAGAAAGTATTTGCGCTTAGCAGAAAGGTTTCCAATGAAGCACATTATTTCAAAGAATTTCTGCGTTTTAAGGAATTGGAAAGCGGAATACTATTTGCCAGAATCGATCCGAAAAGTCAGATACTTGCGTGTATCGCACCGCATTTTGCAGATCGGCTGCCACTTGAAAACTGGTTAATCTTTGACGGTACACATGAGGTTTTTGCGGTACATGAGGCAAGAAAGAGCTGGTTCCTGATCTCTGGAATCGAGGCGGATATGGAGATACTGGAACGTTTGTCCGAATCGGAGATGGAAATCCAGAAGTTATGGAAAGGGTTTTTTGAGAGTATCTCGATCAATGAGCGCGAGAGTTATGTGCGCCAGAGACAGCATCTGCCGATCTGGTACAGAAAAAATATCGTGGAGTTCCAGAATTAATGGAGTGAAAATATCACGTAATGCTTTTTCTCGATTCTGTTTCGTGTTAAGATATAGAAAGAATGTAAGAATCGGGAGATAATGAGATGGAACAGGAAATGCCGGTGATCAGAATATCGGTCCGGAATCTGGTAGAATTCATTTTACGGGAAGGCGATATTGACAATCGAACAGGAGGAATTCTGGATGCCGAAGCCATGCAGATGGGTGGAAAGATCCATAGAAAGATTCAGCGAAGCATGGGTGCGGGATATCACGCGGAGGTGTCGATGAAAAAGGAGATCCCATGTGACGGTTTCTGCCTGAAAGTGGAGGGACGCGCAGACGGGATTCTGGAAGAGGCGGACGTAGTGACAATTGATGAGATTAAAGGAGTACTCTGTGAGCTGGATGAAATCAAAGAGCCGGTGGGAGTACATCTTGCTCAGGCGAAATGCTATGCCTGGATGTATGCAGAGCAGAGAGACCTTTCTTTTATCGGTGTGCAGATGACGTACTGCCAGATGGATACGGAGGAGATCAAGAGATTCTGTTATACCTATGACTGCAAAGAATTGAAACTGTGGTTTGATGAACTGATCATGAAATATGAAAAATGGGCGAAATTCCAAGTGGAATGGCGCAGAAAGCGGAACGCATCTGCAAAAGGAGTCCAGTTTCCTTTTTCGTACCGGAAAGGACAGAAAGAGCTGGCGGCATCCGTTTATCGTACGATCCTGAGAAAGAAAAAACTGTTTATTCAGGCACCGACCGGTGTCGGAAAGACGTTATCGGCAGTGTTTCCGGCTGTGAAAGCAGTCGGGGAGGAGCTGGGGGAAAAGATCTTTTATCTGACGGCGAAGACGATCACAAGAACGGTTGCCGAGCAGGCGTTTCAAATCCTGAAAGAGCAGGGACTGAAAATGAAGGTGATCACGCTGACGGCGAAGGAGAAGATCTGTTTTTGCGATGAGACGGAATGCAATCCGGAATACTGTCCGTACGCAAAAGGACATTTTGACCGTGTAAATGACGCGGTGTACGAACTGCTTACTTCCACGGACGAGATGAGCAGAGCAGCGCTGGAAGAACAGGCGAAAAAGCACTGTGTGTGTCCGTTTGAGATGGGACTCGATGTATCCACATGGGCAGATGCTGTGATCTGTGATTATAATTATGTATTTGATCCAAATGCACATTTGAAGCGGTTTTTCTCCGAAGGAGTATCGGGGGAGTATATTTTTCTGATTGATGAAGCGCATAATCTTGTCGAGCGCGGAAGACAGATGTACAGTGCAGAGATCTACAAAGAAGATTTTCTGAATGTGAAAAAACTGGTGAAGACGCTTGATTATAAACTTGCGAAAAGGTTGGATGAGTGTAATAAGCTTCTACTGGCAATGAAGAAGGAATGTGAAGATTATCGGGTGGTGAGCAGTGCTTCCCATATTTACCTGAAATTAATGAATCTCATGCCGAGGATTGAAACGTTCCTGGAGAACTGTCAGGACAGGAACGTGGCGGATGTTGTCCGGGATTTTTATTTTTCGATTCGTTCCTTCATCAGTATTTATGAGGCATTGGATGAAAATTATGTGATCTATTCGCAAATGCAGAAGGATCAGAGATTTATGTTGAAGCTTTTCTGTGTCAATCCGGCGGCAAATCTCCAGAAATATCTGGATATGGGGAATAGTACGATCTTTTTTTCGGCAACGCTTTTGCCAATACAGTATTATAAAAAGCTGCTGAGCACGGACAAGGATAATTATGCGGTCTATGCGGAATCTACATTTGACCAGAGCAGACGTTTGATACTAAACGGAACGGATGTCAGTACACGATATAAGAAGCGAACGGAAGATATGTATAAGCGATATGCGGAATATATCTGGCGGACTGTTCGCGCGAAGCAGGGAAACTATATGGCGTTTTGTCCATCCTATCAATTTATGGAAGCTGTATATGATGCTTTTGAGAAAATGCGGTGCGAGATGGGAGATGGTCAGACGGAGTGTATTCTGCAATCTCACTATATGAACGAAGAAGCGAGAGAGATTTTCCTGGAAACATTTGAGGAAGTGCGCGAAGGAAGTCTGGTCGGTTTTTGCGTGATGGGAGGAATCTTTTCGGAAGGCATTGATCTTGCGGAAGAAAAACTGATCGGTGCCTTTATTATTGGTACCGGCCTTCCCCAGGTGTGCAGTGAACGAGCGATTCTCAAGGATTATTTTGACAAAGACGGCGGACAGGGATTTGACTATGCATATCTGTACCCGGGAATGAATAAGGTGCTGCAGGCAGCAGGAAGAGTAATCCGGACGGAAGAGGACAGAGGTGTGATTCTCCTTTTGGATGAACGGTTTCGGGAGCGCCGGTGCCGGGAGATATTTCCAAGAGAATGGGAGGATTGTGGAGCCTGCGTTTTAGAAGATGTGGAGGAGAAAGTGAAGGCATTCTGGGATAGCCAGAATGCCTAAAAGTCAGATCGTATCAGGATTTTGGGAGATGACAGGTTCGTCAAAATAATTAAGAAAAGCCTGAGCCGCTCTTGAGATGGGAACATGTTCGTTATAGGCGGCAATAAGCTGTCTTTTTGGAAGTTTTTCGGTAGTCTCAACGATGAAGAGATCGTCGGACTTTAACGGAAAACAATAATCCGGGATAAAGGCGATCCCCAGACCGATGCTTGCAAGATCAATCAACAGGTCGTTGCTGCTGAGTTCAATCTCCGGGACGAGATCGAGCTGATGCTTCTGAAACAGAGAGTGAAGGAATTCGCTTGTCGTGCTTTTTTTGTCCAGCATGATGATTGGGTAATCCAGAAGCTGCTTTAAGGATAAGGGATGTCCTTTCAATTCGCGAAATGCGTGATTGGCGATAAATACATCCTGAAATTCTTTTATTTTTTTTATGGAGACCAGATTGCCGAGGTATGCGTTTGGATAGTTTGCTACGATCAAATCCACTTGACCTGTCTCCAAAAGTTCGGTACATTTAATAGATGTAGCATTGGTCACTTTTATGTGGGCATTTGGAAAAGCTCTGTGAAAGCGTTCCAGATAGGGAACCAGAAAGTATCGGCAGATGGTGTCACTTGCACCGATTCGGATCTGTCCGCCGGTGGTGGCGGATTCCAGAATCTGAGCCTCGCCGCGCTTGATCAGGTGGATCGCCGGTTCAATGTGGCGAAGAAGAATCTCGCCTTCCGGGGTGAGCTGTACTTTTTTCGTACTTCTTATAAAAAGAGTTTGATCCAGCTTCTTCTCCAGGGCTTTGATGGACTGGCTGACGGCAGATTGAGAGATATAGAGCTGCTTGGATGCTTCTGAGAAGCTCAGAGTATCGGCCACATAATAAAACACTTTATATAATTCGTAATTAATATCCATTATTAGTCCTCCTTATAAAACTCATTTGTATTATAAGAGATGTGGAAGAAAAAAACAAGAGAGATCGAAAGGAAAGATGGAATCATGAAGAAAGCGACAGGAAGAAAAGACAACGGGAAAATTATAGGTGAAACATGGCTTCATAAATTTCTGGGTGGTGTAATTGCTCTGAGCTTGATTTTTATGTTTTTGATCAGCAGTTTTGAAATCGGTATTTACAGTGATTTTGATTTTTATGAAAAAGAATACAGTAAATACGGAGTTGAGGAGCAGCTGGATATGGAAATGGAGGACATCATGGAAGTCACAGAATATATGATGTCTTATCTAAGAGGAAAGGAAGAAGTCTTAAGTATCGAGACAATGGTAGAAGGGGAACGACAGGATTTTTTTAATGAACAGGATAGACTGCATATGGAAGATGTGCAGGGACTGTTTCTGGGTGGACTATCCCTGAGGAGAGCAACGTTTATTATTCTTATTGCAGGAGTTATTGCATTGTTTGCGCTCAAAGGAAATTGGAAAAAAATCATACCGTATATGTATGAGCGGATACTCGCGGTTTTTGCAGTTGTTATTGTGGCTCTGGGTGTTCTGATCTCGCAAAACTTTGCGAAATGCTTCGTGATTTTTCATGAATTGTTTTTTGACAATGATCTGTGGATGTTCGATCCGGAATATGACTATATGATACGAATGCTCCCGGAAGGATTCTTCTTTGACATGGTTATCCGGATTGCTGTTATCTTTATTGTTATGCTTTTGGGATCTCTTATTGTTTGTGTGATAAGTAAACGATTGGACAGAAAAAAAGAGAATGTTAATTAGAAAAACTTATAAAACAGTTTAGATATATTGACTATACTTATAAAAATGAATGTGATAGAATAAGACTATGCAGTAACTTATGCTGCCTCACGCAGTTTAAAATATGATTAACTAATGGAGGAAATTATGAACAGTGTAAAACGAGTGTATGTGGAGAAAAAACCTGAATTTGCCGTTCAGGCGAAGGAACTTGGACATGAAGTGAAGAGTTACCTCGGAATCAAATCGGTTACAAATGTAAGGGTGTTGATTCGTTATGATGTGGAGAATCTCTCGGATGCCACATTTGACAGAGCATGTAATGGCGTTTTTGCAGAACCACCGGTAGATGTTCTTTATCATGAAGATTTTCCACATGGAGAGAATGACCGTATTTTTTCTGTGGAATTCCTTCCGGGACAGTTCGACCAGAGAGCGGATTCGGCAGTCCAGTGTGTGCAGTTTATTAAGGAAGATGAGCTTCCGGTTATCAAAACTGCTACAACTTATGTGATTGAAGGTGAGATCAGTGATGCTGAATTTGATGCAATCAAAGCTCATTGTATCAACCCTGTTGATTCAAGAGAAACGAGTCTTGATAAGCCGGAAACACTGGTGACCAAGTTCGATGAGCCGGCAGATGTTAAGATTTTCGAGGGATTCAAGGATATGCCGGAAGAGGAACTGAAGGCATTATATGATTCTCTGGGGCTTGCAATGACTTTTAAAGATTTTCTGCATATTCAGAATTATTTCCGGGGAGAAGAGAAGAGAGATCCTTCTATGACAGAAATCCGTGTCCTTGACACATACTGGTCTGATCACTGTCGCCATACGACGTTCTCTACGGAACTTACAGATGTAAGCTTTGGGGAGGGGGATTATCGTGCTCCGATCGAAGATACTTATAAAGAATACTTACAGACACACAGTGAGATCTTTAAAGGGCGTGAAGACAAATTTGTCTGCCTGATGGATCTTGCTCTGATGGCGATGAGAAAACTCAAAAGGGAAGGAAAACTGGAAGATCAGGAAGAGTCTGATGAGATCAATGCCTGCAGTATCGTTGTGCCGGTTGAAGTAGATGGTGTTGAAGAAGAATGGCTTGTGAACTTCAAGAATGAAACCCATAACCATCCGACAGAGATTGAACCGTTTGGTGGAGCGGCTACCTGCCTTGGAGGAGCGATCCGCGACCCGCTGTCAGGACGTACTTATGTATATCAGGCTATGCGTGTGACAGGAGCGGCAGATCCAACCGTTTCAGTAAAAGAGACGATCAAAGGAAAGCTTCCGCAGAAGAAACTTGTCCGCAGTGCCGCACATGGCTATAGTTCTTATGGTAATCAGATCGGCCTTGCAACCGGCCTTGTAAAAGAAATCTATCATCCGGATTACGTGGCAAAACGTATGGAAATCGGAGCAGTTATGGCTGCGGCTCCGAGACGTGCTGTTATTCGTGAGACTTCCGATCCGGGAGATATCATTATCCTGCTTGGCGGACGCACCGGCCGTGACGGCTGCGGCGGAGCAACCGGATCTTCCAAAGTTCATACAGAAGAATCGATTGAGACCTGTGGCGCTGAGGTTCAGAAGGGTAACCCGCCGACAGAGCGTAAGATTCAGAGACTGTTCCGCAGAGAAGAAGTCAGCAGACTGATCAAGAAATGTAACGACTTCGGAGCAGGCGGTGTTTCTGTAGCAATCGGAGAACTTGCAGACGGACTTCGTGTTGATCTGGATAAAGTACCGAAGAAATATGCCGGTCTGGACGGAACAGAAATTGCGATATCAGAATCGCAGGAACGTATGGCTGTGGTTGTTGATCCGAAGGATGCCGAGCAGTTCCTTGCATATGCAAAGGAAGAGAATCTGGAAGCGACAAAAGTTGCTGTTGTAACGGAAGAGCCGCGACTGGTATTGTCCTGGAGAGGAAAGGAAATTGTAAATATTTCCCGTGCATTCCTTGATACAAATGGTGCACATCAGGAGACAACTGTAAAAGTTGACATTCCTAACAGAGCAGACAGCCCGCTTGTACAGCAGGTAGAAGTAAATGATGTAAAAGAAAAATGGCTTGATACACTGAAGGACCTGAATGTATGCTCACAGAAAGGACTTGTTGAGATGTTCGACGGTTCGATTGGAGCAGGTTCTGTCTTCATGCCACATGGTGGAAAATATCAGATGACAGAGACGCAGAGCATGGTTGCGAAGCTTCCGGTTCTGAAAGGAAAATGCGATACCGTAACCATGATGAGTTATGGATTTGATCCGTACCTGTCAAGCTGGAGCCCATACCATGGAGCTGTATATGCAGTGACGGAATCCATTGCAAAGATTGTTGCATGCGGAGGAGATTACAGGAAGATTCGCTTTACATTCCAGGAGTATTTCCGCCGTATGACCGAAGATCCGTCCAGATGGAGTCAGCCGTTTGCAGCGCTTCTCGGAGCATATAAAGCGCAGCTTGGATTCGGTCTTCCGTCCATCGGAGGTAAAGACAGTATGTCCGGTACGTTCGAACACATTGATGTACCGCCAACACTGGTTTCCTTTGCGGTAGATGTTGCAAAAGAACAGGATATCATCTCTCCTGAATTGAAAAAAGCAGGTAACAAGCTTGTATGGCTTCGTATTGAAAAGGATGAATATGAGCTTCCGGCATATGATAAGGTGATGGAGCAATATGGTAAGTTCACGGAAGATATTCACAATGGAAGAATCGTTTCAGCATATGCACTTGACCGTCACGGTGTGATCGCCGCTGTCAGCAAGATGGCATTTGGTAACGGAATGGGCGTTAAGATCGAGCATAACATGGATGCCAGAGAATTATTTGCTCCTGCATTTGGAGATATTATTGCGGAAGTTCCGGCGGACAAGGTTGGAGAACTTGGCATTACTTACACCGTGATTGGTGAAGTGACCGATGATGCGGCATTCTCTTATGCAGATGTCAGAATTACACTTGCAGAGGCAGAAGGCGCATGGACTGAGACTCTGGAGAAAGTATTCCGTACTGTATCCGATGAGGCATCCGAGGAGAAGGTAGAATCACCGCTTTATGATACAAAGGATATCTATATCTGCAAAAACAAGATCGCTCAGCCGCATGTATTTATTCCGGTATTCCCGGGCACAAACTGTGAATACGACAGTGCGAAGGCGTTTGAACGTGCAGGTGCGACTGTAACGACAAGAGTATTTAAGAACATGGATGCGGCGGACATTCTTGATTCCGTTGCCGAATTTGAAAAAGAGATTGCGAAAGCCCAGATCATTATGTTCCCGGGCGGATTCTCAGCAGGTGATGAACCGGATGGCTCAGCGAAATTCTTTGCAACTGCATTCCAGAATGCAAAATTAAAAGAAGCTGTTGAGAAGCTGCTGAATGAGCGTGACGGACTTGTACTCGGAATCTGTAACGGTTTCCAGACACTTGTCAAACTGGGATTGGTTCCTTATGGTGAGATCGTAGGCCAGACAGCAGATTCACCGACGCTGACATACAATACCATCGGACGTCATATTTCCAAGATGGTATATACCAAAGTTGTGACGAACAAATCTCCATGGCTGCAGGGTGCTGAACTTGGCGGCGTATATACCAATCCGGCTTCTCATGGTGAAGGACGTTTCGTAGCAAGCAAGGAGTGGCTTGACAAGCTGTTCGCAAACGGACAGGTTGCGACCCAGTATTGCGATCTTGATGGCAATGTTTCTATGGATGAAGAGTGGAATGTCAATGGTTCATATTGTGCGATCGAAGGTATTACAAGCCCGGATGGACGAGTACTTGGCAAGATGGCACATTCAGAGCGTCGCGGCGACAGTGTAGCTGTCAATATTTACGGCGAGCAGGATATGAAGATTTTTGAATCCGGAGTGAAGTATTTTAAATAAGTCACAAGTCTGTTTGATGTAATATAAATAAAATGAGAACCGTTTTCATACAATACATATGATATGGCAAATTGCTAAGAATATGGATGTGTGAAAATGGTTCTTTTTTTGTAAAAATACAGAATGGTAGCAATGCACGTGCAGGAAATACAAAGAATACTTGCAGGAAAAATAATATAAATCAATAATATAATCAGAAATATTATATAAAGTGAAACAGAATGCGCTCTGATATTCAAATAAAGGCAAAAAATAGCAAAAAAAACTTGACATTGTATAGAGGATGTTTTAAAGTGGAAAAAGGTTATTCAGTGGTTTTCATAATGAAATTGATTTGGTAAATATGAAAAGCATTTGAAAAAATGAACAGGAGGTATTGAGTAGTATGTCATATGTTGATGAGGTAATTGAATCAGTAGTTAAAAAGAATCCGGCAGAACCGGAATTTCATCAGGCAGTCAAAGAGGTTTTGGAATCTCTTCGTGTTGTAGTAGAGGCGAATGAAGAAAAATTCAGAAAAGATGCGCTTCTGGAAAGATTAGTAGAACCGGAGAGACAGATTAAGTTCCGTGTACCGTGGGTAGACGATAAGGGACAGGTTCATGTTAACACAGGATACCGTGTACAGTTCAACAGCGCAATCGGACCATATAAAGGAGGGCTTCGTCTCCATCCGTCCGTAAACCTCGGTATTATCAAGTTCCTTGGATTCGAGCAGATCTTTAAGAATTCTCTTACCGGTCTTCCGATCGGTGGAGGTAAAGGTGGTTCTGACTTTGATCCGAAGGGAAAATCAGACAGAGAAGTAATGGCATTCTGTCAGAGCTTTATGACAGAGCTTTGCAAATATATCGGTGCAGACACGGATGTGCCGGCTGGAGATATTGGTACAGGAGCAAGAGAAATCGGCTACATGTTCGGACAGTATAAGAGAATCCGCGGACTCTACGAAGGTGTTCTTACAGGTAAAGGATTAAGCTACGGCGGATCTCTTGCACGTACAGAAGCAACCGGATACGGACTTCTGTATCTGACAGAAGAGATGCTGAAACTCAACGGAATTGAGCTTGCCGGCAAGACAGTGGCAGTATCCGGATCTGGAAATGTTGCTATTTATGCTACACAGAAAGCTCAGCAGCTCGGAGCAAAGGTTGTTACCGTAAGTGATTCTACAGGATGGGTATACGATCCGGAAGGAATCGATGTGGCAGCACTGAAAGAGATCAAAGAAATAAATCGTGCAAGATTGACAGAGTACAAGAAGTATCGTCCGAACTCAGAATACCATGAAGGACGCGGTGTATGGTCTGTAAAAGTAGATATTGCACTTCCGTGTGCAACACAGAATGAACTTCTTCTTGATGATGCGAAACAGCTTGTCGCAAACGGATGTATTGCAGTAGCAGAAGGAGCAAATATGCCGACAACCATCGAAGCAACACAATATCTTCAGGAGAACGGCGTATTATTTGCACCTGGTAAAGCAGCGAATGCAGGCGGTGTTGCAACATCTGCTCTGGAAATGTCTCAGAACAGCGAACGTCTGAGCTGGACATTCGAAGAAGTTGATGCGAAACTGAAAAACATCATGGTAAATATCTGCCATAACATGGCTGATGCAGCAGAACGTTACGGAGCAAAAGGCAATTATGTAGTGGGTGCAAACATTGCAGGATTTGAAAAAGTTGTAGATGCTATGACTGCTCAGGGAATTGTGTAATAGAAATATACTGTAATAGATAGAACAATAATCAATAGATAATCCGGGATGATCGCAGAAATGAGATGATCCCGGCTTTTTATTTCGTAACTGAAATAACACGTTGTTTTGAACAAGAAAAAAGTCTGGAAAACCAGACTTTTTAGTAGCGGGAACTGGATTTGAACCAGCGACACCACGGGTATGAACCGTGTGCTCTAGCCAACTGAGCTATCCCGCCATATTCACTTTTCAGTGAAGTGGGACCAATAGGGCTCGAACCTATGACCCTCTGCTTGTAAGGCAGATGCTCTCCCAGCTGAGCTATGATCCCATTTCTGTAAGTTGCTTTCCCGCAACCGACTTCTATAGTATATCTCGAAGATCTCAAAATGTCAACACTTTTTTGGAAAAAAATTATTTTTTTTGAGAATGCCATTTGACGTGTTTGGGATAGGAATAAAGAGGCATGGATTACAGAAGCCGTAATCGAAAAAACATGGAAATTTCAATTCAAGTATGGTAGAATGAATAACAGTTCAGTTACATGAGGATACTGTAATTGTTGTGATGATGTAGAATACGGAGGAAGAAAAAATGCAAGGAAAAACGAGAAGGACGTTGATGATTCTTGTAGGTGCATACCTGATATATAATGGTGTCAAACTGATTATGGATGTTATGCAGGGCAACCCGAACTACAAGACAGTTTTGATCATTTTCGGAGTCATCTTTATTGTATTCGGTGCTGCTACAGTGATTTTGAATATCCGTGAACTTCTGAAGGATATGAAAGCAGAAAAGGAAGCATCCGGTGACGCGGTAAACGGAGACGATGATGAGAGCGTTGACGAGATCACAGTTGAGGCAGAAGGAACCGGGAATCCGGCGCGTACTGACAATACGGAACGTGTGTGGAAAGCTCCGACCGTTGCTGATGAAAAGAATGAATCTGCAAATTCAGGCGATGGAAAGGACAGCGATGATGGTGAAGTGATGATGGACGAAGACGCAGAGCCTCTGGATGAGGATCCCGATTTTTCTGAAATGGATGAGGAAGGATGGGGAACTGCTTCCGGAGAAGAAACAGATGAAGAGGCAGAAGAAGAGCCGTAAAAAGAAGAATCAGGTACATATCGGGAAGGAGAAGACGGGATATGCGGGTTGGAATGGGATATGATGTACACAGACTAACGGAAGGAAGAGATTTGATTCTCGGAGGAGTGAAGATTCCTTATGAGAAGGGGCTTTTGGGACATTCCGATGCAGATGTTCTTCTGCATGCGATTATGGATGCTCTTCTGGGAGCTGCGGCTCTCGGCGATATAGGGAAGCACTTCCCGGATACGGATGAAAAATACAGTGGTATTTCCAGCATGAAGCTGCTTAAACATGTGGCAGGCCTTTTGGAGGAAAATCTGTATATTGTAGAAAATATTGATGCCACTATCATTGCGCAGAAACCGAAGATGCGTCCGCATATTGCGCAGATGGAGGAAAATATAGCGAGTGCTTTGGGGATTGAGAGAGACAGAGTGAACGTGAAAGCGACAACAGAAGAAGGGCTTGGATTTACCGGAAGCGGAGAAGGAATTTCCGCTCAGGCAATTTGCGCTCTTGAGAAGATTACGAATTTCAGCAGTACGGATGTGATGCAGACTGAGGGGAGAAGCTGCGCCGGCTGCCGGGGATGTATGAGGTCAGAAGAATGATACTAAGAAAACTAAAGGCAAACGAGCATGTGCTTACGAGACCACTCTGGGAACGGGTGTTTGACGAAGATACGACAGAATTTTTAGATTATTATTATACTTCCAAAACGGAAGACAATGAAATCTACGTAATCGAGAAGGATGGAGAGATTCATTCCATGCTGCATTTAAATCCTTATGTGCTTCAAATTGGTAAAAAGGAAGAAGGCAGCCGATATATTGTGGGAGTTGCTACCGACAGAATGTATCGCGGGCAGGGGCAGATGACAGAATTGCTCCGAAAAGCGGTGAGGGATATGTATACGAAGAAACTGCCGTTTACATTTTTGATGCCGGCAGATGAAAAGATTTATTATCCGCATGATTTTCGCTTTGTGTATGCGGCGGAGCAGTGGGAAGCTTTCATGGCAAATGGGGAAGTACCGTCGCTGGATGCAATTCTTCACAGCGGCAATGGAAAACGGATACTGCTCAGACCTGCGCTTGCGTCTGATTGTAAGAAAATAGCGGCTTTTGCGGAACATATTCTGGAAGAAAAATACCAGATTTATGTCAAAAGAGACTGGCTGTATTATGAAACTTTGCTCAGGGAGCAGAAAAGTCAGAAAGGCGGAATCCTCCTTGCGGAGACAGATGATGAAATCAAAGGGATTCTGGTATTTGATGAAGAAAAGGATTTTTCGGTACGGGAACCGCTGGTAGAACCGGGATATGAGGATATTTTTGAAAAAGGCGGTCTGATCCTTAAGAAACAGGAAAAGAAAAAACCAATGATTATGGCCAGGATCCTGCATGTAGAATCTCTGCTGTCGTGCATGGTCTGCGATGAGGATACGGAGTTCCAGTTCATTCTTGTGGATCCGGTTATCCGGGAGAATAATAAGATATTCAGCATTAAGGGAAACAAAGAGCATCTGGTGGTTCGAACGAAACCCATTGCAAAAGGAAAGAGTGACGGCATCCAGATGATTAGTGTGGATGCGCTGACAACGATTTTATTCGGCTATAAGAGTCTGGAAAAAGTGGAGGAAGAGGAGCAGGAGAAATTCTCTGCGGAATTCAAGGAGAGTATTTCCAAGCTACAGCCTTTGAATCGGATTCTTTTGAATGAAATCGTATAATGTGATAATTTTTGCTTTGCGGTTGACAAATTAATCAATTTCGCATAGTATATAGAAGAATAGGCAAATAGTTTGAAAGACGAAGAACGAAAAGAGTAACTTTCCGGAATCTGACAGAGAGGGTTTGTCAGCGGCTGTAAGCAGACCCGAGAAGAAGGATTGTGAAGTGCATTCGGGAGTCGATTCGGTGAAAGGATTAACGTGGCATTCAAAGTGTTTAATCATATAGCCGGATACGGAGTGCATCCGTTATATGCATTGAGGAGAAAGGTCGAAAAGCCTTTTAATAGAGTGGAACCGCGGAAAACTTCGTCTCTTATCGGGACGGAGTTTTTTTGTTGCCATGCATGCGCCAACAAGGTCCGGTGGACCATTTGCGAGTTTTATTGCGTTTTCACTGAAAGAAAGGAGTAATAATATGGGTATCGTTTCTTTTGTGAAGGAAGAAATAGAAGTGATCCGAGAACGTGATCCGGCAATTAAGTCTACGATGGAAGTATTTCTGTATCCCAGTTTTAAAGTAATGTTACATTATAGAGTGGCACATAAGTTATATTTAAAGAAGCACTATTTTCTTGCGAGGTGGATTTCGCAGAGAGCAGTCCGAAAAACGGGGATCGAGATCCATCCGGGAGCTACCATCGGGAAGGGCCTTTTTATTGACCACGGAAGTGGTGTGATCATTGGTGAGACGGCGATACTTGGAAATAATGTGACGTTGTATCAGGGAGTGACCCTTGGAGGAACCGGAAAAGAAAAGGGAAAACGGCATCCGACGCTGGAAGATAATGTTATGGTGAGCGCCGGAGCAAAAGTAATCGGATCATTTACCGTAGGAAAGAATTCCAAGATCGGCGCCGGTTCTGTCGTAATCGAGGAAGTGCCGCCGAACTGTACGGTTGTCGGTGTCCCGGGACGAATTGTGCGCATGGGAAATCAGAAGATTCCGAGAACAGATATGGATCAGATTCATCTTCCGGATCCGGTCAAAGCGGATATTCAGAGACTGCAGGAAGAAAATATGTGGATGATGAAGAAAATGGAAGAACTGGAAAAAAGAATTGAATTATATGAAATGATGGAATAAGATGACAGATCAGAAAGGGAAGACACATGAAAGTATTTAACACACTGACAAGAAGAAAAGAAGAATTTGTACCTCTGGAGCCGGGGAAAGTGAAAATGTATGTCTGCGGTCCGACCGTGTATAATTTTATTCATATCGGAAATGCAAGACCGATGATCGTATTTGACACCGTAAGAAGATATTTTGAATATAAGGGATACGATGTCAATTACGTTTCCAATTTTACGGATGTGGATGACAAGATCATTAAGAAAGCAATTGAAGAAGGCGTTTCTGCGCAGGAAATTTCTCAGAGATACATCGCAGAATGTAAGAAGGATATGGAAGGGATGAATGTGAAGCCGGCAACCAAACATCCGCTTGCAACCGAGGAAATCTGCGGTATGGTGGAAATGATCGCGGATCTGATCGAGAAAGGTTATGCCTATGAGAAAAACGGAACCGTTTATTTCCGCACCAGACGGTTCAAAGACTATGGAAAATTATCCCATAAGAATCTGGATGATCTCCGCTCGGGCGGACGTTCCCTGCTGGTGACCGGTGAGGATGAGAAAGAAGATCCGCTTGATTTCGTACTCTGGAAGCCGAAAAAAGAAGGCGAACCCGCGTGGGAGTCTCCGTGGTGTGAAGGACGTCCGGGATGGCATATTGAATGCTCTGTGATGTCTAAGAAATATCTCGGTGAGCAGATCGACATTCATGCGGGCGGTGAGGATCTGGTATTCCCACACCATGAGAATGAGATCGCTCAGAGTGAAGCGGCTAACGGAAAAGAATTTGCCAGATACTGGATGCACAATGCATTTTTAAATATTGATAACCGTAAAATGTCCAAATCTCTCGGAAATTTCCGTACCGTCCGTGAGATCAGCGAGCAGTATGATCTGCAGGTGCTCCGCTTCTTTATGTTGAGCGCTCATTACAGAAGCCCGTTGAATTTCAGTGCTGATTTAATGGAGGCGTCCGCAAATGGTCTGGAAAGAATTGTGAATGCGGTGGATAATCTGAAACATCTGATGGGAGCTGCCCAGACGGAAGCGATGAATGAAGCGGAAAATGCGACGTTTGCCCAGACGGAAGAGTTCGTAAAGGAATTCGAAGCTGCCATGGATGATGACTTTAATACGGCAGATGCAATCGCTGCGATCTTTGATCTGGTGAAATTTGCAAATACTACGGCTTCAGCGGAAAGTTCAAAAGAATATCTGAAGAAGCTGTTTGATCTGATCGTGAAGCTTGGAGATGTGCTCGGATTGATCCTTGACAAGGAAGAAGAGCTTCTGGATGCAGACATTGAGAAACTGATTGAAGAACGCCAGGCAGCAAGAAAGGCAAAGGATTTCGCAAGAGCTGACGCAATCCGTGACGAACTTCTGGCGAAAGGAATTATACTGAAGGATACCAGAGAAGGAGTACAATGGAAAAAAGCATAGGATTTGACTGGAAATCCTGTATGTGCGACGTTTTGAAACTGAATGAGGTGGATATCGCAGGATATTCACCTCTTACTTTAGCATATATAGGAGATAGTGTATACGATTTGATTATCAAGACTATGGTGGTCAGCGAAGGCAATAAACAGGTGAAAAAGCTGCACCAGGAAACCAGCAGTATGGTACAGGCTTCGGCGCAGTCGGAGATGATGCGTGTGATTCAGGAGCATTTGACTGAGGAGGAACATGCTGTATACAAGCGGGGGAGAAATGCGAAAACGGTATCCCCTGCAAAGAATCAGACCCTAACGGATTATCGGCGCGCGACCGGTTTTGAGGCGTTGATGGGATGGCTGTATCTGAAAAACGAATGGCCGAGAATGCTGGAACTGATTAAAATCGGACTGGAACATTTGAATAAAAAAGAAGAAAAAATGCAGGAGACAGGTTCTGCAGTCAGGGAGAATGAGTGATGATAGAAGAAAATGGAGTAAAAAGCCAGTTGATCGAGGGGAGAAATGCGGTTATGGAAGCATTTCGTTCCGGAAAACCGATTGACAAAGTGTATGTCCTGGACGGATGTCAGGACGGCCCGATCCGCAGTATTGTGCGTGAAGCGAAGAAGCATGACACGATTCTCAATTTTGTGACAAAAGAACGTCTTGCTCAGATTTCCGATACAGGGAAACATCAGGGTGTCATTGCGATGGCGGCTGCGTACGAATATGCTCAGGTGGAAGATATGTTGGAACTTGCAAAAGAAAAAGGCGAGGATCCATTTCTGATCCTGCTGGATAATATTGAGGATCCGCACAATCTTGGGGCGATTATCCGAACCGCAAATCTGGCGGGGGCACACGGTGTGATCATTCCGAAGCGGCGTGCGGCAGGACTCACTGCGACAGTGGCAAAGACTTCGGCCGGTGCGCTGAACTATACGCCGGTAGCTAAGGTCACCAATCTGGTGAAAACGATGGAAGAACTGAAGGAAAAAGGACTCTGGTTCGTCTGCGCCGACATGGGCGGGGATATCATGTATCATGTGAATCTGAAAGGGCCGATCGGGCTTGTGATCGGAAACGAAGGAGAAGGAGTGAGCAGGCTGGTTCGCGAGACCTGCGATATGACAGCTTCCATTCCGATGAAGGGGGATATTGATTCTCTGAATGCTTCGGTGGCGGCGGGTGTGCTTGCTTATGAGATTGTACGTCAAAGGCTGGGTTAATTAAATGGAATATGAAAAAATGACGGACGAGCAGCTGATCAGCCGCCTGCGAGGCGGCGAAAAGCCGATCATGGATTTTCTGATGGAGAAATATAAGGGATTGGTGCGTCAGAAGGCAAAAGCAATGTATCTCTGGGGAGGGGAAAATGACGATCTGATCCAGGAGGGGATGATCGGTCTTTTCAAAGCAGTAGAGGATTATGAGCCGGATGCGGGTGCATCTTTTTATAGCTTTGCTGAACTTTGCATTTCCAGGCAGATGTACACCGCCATCAAAGCGTCCCAGAGAAAAAAGCACTTACCCTTAAATTCCTACGTCTCACTCTATACATCGGGAAAACGGGAAGATGGAAAAGAAGCGCTTCCGCTGGCAGAGACGATCGAGGCGGGGGCAGAAAGCAATCCGGAAGAATTGCTTCTGAACACAGAGTATGCCAATGCATTTGAGGAAGAACTGATGGATCAGCTCAGCAAGCTGGAAAACCGGGTTTTGTATCTGCATCTGATGGGAATGGATTATTTGAAAATCGCAGAAGTAATGGATAAGAGTCCAAAAGCCATTGACAATGCCCTGCAGAGAATCAAAGGAAAGGCAAGGCATATTCTGGAAGAAAAGAGAAAATAAAAACCTCAGGAAATCTTCCTGAGGTTTTTTTAAAGCTGCCTAGCGGAATCGAACCGCCGACCTCCGCCTTACCAAGGCGACGCTCTACCGACTGAGCCAAGGCAGCAGACGCATATCAGCGACTTAATTAATATAACACACCTTCGTGAAATTTGTCAATATGACTTTTGATTTTTTTGAAAAAGTATTATGCTGCGAATTTCTTAGAATGAAGAATCCTGGATTGCGCATCCGGCATCA
>NZ_JBQHSG010000010.1:0-104882 GCF_052066375.1 Bariatricus sp. HCP28S3_A7 | reverse complement strand
AATCAAATGATAATATAACAAAAATACTGAATGTGCATTATTATCCAAATCCATATTATAATCAATCCTTTCTTTTATTCGACTGATTATATTGTACCACATCCGGCACATCAGAACAAGTGTTCTCTCGTATTTTTTTGCAATTCATCTCGCCACCTAAAGAGGTGGGAGAATTCTTGCTATATCTTGTTAAATTTGAGGACCTTATTGAACCGGAGCCTCATATCCAGCGAAATTCCTCCCAGAGTCGGCTCCACACCTCTTGTCACACTGCTGCCCCCGCCATATACATACAGTGGGATCTTGTGTTCTGTACAGTATGCCACGATCTGTTCCACCTGCTCAGTCGTATCCGGATAAACAACTGCATCGGGCAGCGAATCGATCTGATGTCTTCTGAGACGGATTGCATCGTATCCGGTCTTTCCATAAGCAACTGCCAGTCTCGGGTAGTCCTCTGTCGTGACATACTTTTCCCCAACAATCTTCTTCAGTGCTTCAATATGCTCCGTAGCAAGGCGGGACGGCTGATCAAGTACGACCTTCTCCATACCGATACTGCCATCGTACTGCTGGAAATCCGCATCCGTCATTTTAAATTTTTCTTTCATCATTTTGTACAGCGACTCTTTCGGATATTTCACAAAATCCGGATCGCCCCAACGGAAAATGGAACGATAACAGTCTTTCGGCGCAGCCTCTTTTACCCATTTGGGTTCAAATCCTTTATATGGTTTACTCATGTTACACTTCTCCTTTCATCAGGTCACTCGTTATCACGACATCGACGCCCAGCCCCAGTACATTTTCAATCACGATATCCCCCGTACCGAGCGGCTCTATCACCTGCACTTTACTGATTTCCTTCATCACATCAAATATTCTTTCTTTTGGAATCTCCGCAGAGACTTTCACCGGCACGACCGGAACATTTTCGGAGGTTTGAGATTGCGGAACCTTTTTTCATACAGAATTTTGTCTCCTGAAAGGCAGGTAAATACCGCTTCCTCCATCTCTGCTCTGCTTCGGAAATAAAGAACGATCTTTTCCGTTCCAGCGCTCTTTTCGATCCTCTGTGGTACAACATACTGCAGGGAATCTCCCGCCTCCAGTTCTAAGTATTCCCGTTTTTTCTTTTCATAGACGGCAGCTGCCTTTCCCGCAGCGATCCCGCTCTCTGTCACATAATCCACAAGATCATTGACATGGAGCGCATTTCCACAGCAGAATATTCCTTCTTTTTCAGTCATAAAATGCTCATCACAAACCGGCCCTTTCGTATGCATATCCATTGGTATTCCCAGTGAACCTGCAATTTCATTCTCCGGTATCAGCCCCACAGAAAGGATCAGCGTATCACACTCCACAATTTCTTCTGTTCCTGCAATCGGTTCCATCTTATCATTGACTTTAGAGATCTCCACGGCAGTCAGACGACTGTCTCCGAATACACGGGTCACCGTACTGGACAAATGAAGCGGAATTCCATAGTCTTCCAGGCATTGGACAATATTGCGGGTAAGACCTGATGGGGTTGGCTTTGCCTCATACACACCAATCACTTCCGCTCCCTCCAGAGTAAGACGGCGCGTTTTCTCAGAAAATACCCAGATCACTCGAAACGTCTGTCTTATCCAAAAAACGGCACAGCCCTAAGGCCATGCCGTTTTTTTTATCCTTTATTTATCCTAGTACACCGAATAATAAGTAACTGACACCTTGACTTGTCTGATTGTTTCATCTGCAGTGTTGTCGTCAATCGACGTAGTCACCGCTACGCCTCATTCCTCCTTGCATATGAAACAATCATCCTGCGTCAATGTATCAGAAACTTATTTTTCGGTGTCCTAGTCTTCTCCGTACAGAGTAACCAGTTTCTTCAGATATTCATATCTTGCTTTTGCTTCAGCTTCATTCTTAGCGAACATTACTTCTGCTTTTTCAGGATTGAATCTTGCTAATGCGTTGTAACGAACTTCTCCGTTCAGGAAGTCTTTGTATCCTTCCATCTTAGGCTCCTTGCTGTCAAGAGTGAACTTAGCGCCTTCTGCAGCCGGATTGTAACGGAAGTTGTTCCAGTATCCGCATTCTACTGCTAAAGCTTCTTCTGTCTGAGCTTTGCTCATACCTTTCTTGATACCATGGTTGATACATGGAGCGTAAGCAATAATCAGAGACGGTCCCGGATATGCTTCTGCTTCAGAGATCGCTTTTACAGTCTGGTTGAAGTCAGCACCCATAGCGATCTGTGCAACGTATACATAGCCGTAGCTCATTGCGATAGAAGCAAGATCTTTCTTCTTAACTTCTTTTCCGCCTGCTGCGAACTGAGCGATTGCGCCGGTCTTGGTAGCCTTAGAAGACTGTCCGCCTGTGTTAGAGTAAACTTCTGTATCGAATACCATGATGTTGATGTCTTTTCCACTTGCAAGAACATGGTCAACACCGCCGAATCCGATATCGTAAGCCCATCCGTCACCACCGAAGATCCACTGCGATTTCTTAGCAAGGAAATCCTTATTATTAACGATATCTTTGCATAATTCACAATCGCATCCTTCTAATGCTGCAACTAATTTATCTGTAGCTGTTCCGTTTGTAACTCCGCATGAGTAGGTATCTAACCATTCCTGGCAAGCAGCTTTTGCTTCTTCACTGCATCCTTCTGATGCTGCGACAGCTTCAACTTTCGCTTTCAGGCCTTCTCTTAATGCTTTCTGAGCTAATAACATACCGTAACCAAACTCAGCAGCGTCCTCGAACAATGAGTTAGACCATGCAGGTCCCTGTCCCTTAGAGTTTACTGTGTATGGTGTAGACGGTGAAGAGTTACCCCAGATGGAAGAACATCCTGTTGCGTTAGCGATGTACATTCTGTCACCGAATAACTGTGTAACTAATTTAGCGTATGGTGTCTCACCACATCCTGCACAAGCTCCTGAGAATTCAAGAAGCGGCTGTTTGAACTGAGAACCTTTAACGGTATTTTCTTTGAATTTAGCAACAACTTCCGGTTTCACTTCGATTTCTGTACCAAAGTCGAAGTATACCTGTTCGCCTGCGTTTGCTTCCATGTTTTCCATAACAAGAGCTTTTTCACCCTTCTTTCCTGGACAAACGTTAGCACATGAGCCACATCCTGTACAGTCATATGCTGAAACAGTCATTGTGAACTTCAGTCCCGGCATACCGATCATATCGATTGTCTTGATTCCTTCCGGTGCTTTTGCAGCTTCTTCTTCTGTAAGTGCTACCGGACGGATTACAGCGTGCGGACATACATATGCACAACGGTTACACTGGATACAGTTTTCCGGTTTCCATACCGGGATATCTACTGCGATACCACGTTTCTCGTATGCTGCAGTACCGGACGGTGTAGAACCATCTACATATTCTGTGAATGCAGATACCGGCAGAGAGTAACCTTCCTGAGCGTTAACTTTAGCCTGAATATTCTTAACGAATGAAACAGCGTCTTCTCTTCCACCCTTAACTTCCGGTGTGAATAATCCCTCATCTGCGCAGTCTTTCCAGCTTTCCGGAACTTCTACTTCATGAACCTGTTTAGCACCTGCTTCGATTGCATCGTAGTTCATCTGAACGATCTTATCACCCTTCTTGCCGTAAGTAGCTTTTGCTGCTTTCTTCATCAGGTCGATTGCTTCTTCTTCCGGAATGATGTTAGCCAGTTTGAAGAATGCTGACTGAAGAACGGTGTTAATACGTCCGCCAAGTCCGATTTCTTTACCGATCTTGATTCCATCAATGGTGTAGAACTTGATTCCGTGGTTAGCGATGAATGCTTTCACCTGTCCCGGAAGATGCTTGTCAAGCTCTTCTGCATTCCATGGACAGTTCAGAAGGAATGTACCGCCGTCAACAAGTTCCTGAACCATGTTGTATTTATTTACATAAGACGGATTATGGCATGCAACAAAGTTTGCCTTATGAATCAGGTAAGTAGACTTAATCGGTTTCTTACCGAAACGAAGGTGAGACATTGTTACACCGCCTGATTTCTTTGAGTCATAATCAAAGTAAGCCTGTGCATACATATCCGTGTTGTCACCGATGATCTTGATGGAGTTCTTGTTGGCACCAACAGTTCCGTCAGCTCCAAGTCCCCAGAACTTACAGTTGATTGTTCCTTCCGGAGTAGTAACCAGAGGAGCACCAACTTCAAGAGAAAGTCCTGTCACATCATCAACGATACCAATTGTGAACAGTGATTTTGCTTCGTTCTCGAATACAGCTACGATCTGAGCCGGTGTTGTATCTTTAGAACCTAATCCGTAACGTCCGGAATTGATCTTAACGCCGTCGAATTTGCTTCCCTTTAATGCTGCAACAACATCAAGGTACAGAGGTTCTCCCTGAGCACCAGGTTCTTTTGTTCTGTCTAATACGTTGATGTATTTAACAGTATCCGGAATTGCATCGATCAGGGCCTGAGCGCAGAACGGTCTGTAAAGACGAACTTTAACAACACCGACTTTCTTGCCCTGAGCAAGTAAGTAATCAATTGTCTCGTCGATCGTATCACAAACAGATCCCATAGCTACGATCACGCTTTCAGCGTCTTCTGCTCCATGGTAGTTGAACAGTTTGTAATTTGTTCCGATCTTTTCATTTACTTTGTCCATGTATTCCTGTACGATTGCCGGCATAGCATCGTAGAACGGGTTACATGCTTCACGAGCCTGGAAGAAGATATCCGGGTTCTGAGCAGAACCTCTCTGGCAAGGATGATTTGGATTGAGAGCATGCTTACGGAAAGCATCAATTGCATCCTTATCTACCAGATCTTCCAGATCTTCGTAATCCCATGTCTCGATTTTCTGAATCTCATGAGAAGTACGGAATCCGTCGAAGAAGTTGATGAAAGGAATACGTCCTTTGATTGCTGCACAGTGAGCAACCGGTGTTAAGTCCATTACTTCCTGTACACTGGATTCACACAGCATAGCGCATCCTGTCTGACGGCATGCATATACGTCTGAGTGATCTCCGAAGATTGATAATGCATGGCTTGCGATAGCACGGGCAGATACGTTAAATACACCCGGAAGCTGCTCACCAGCGATCTTATATAAGTTAGGAATCATAAGAAGTAAGCCCTGAGAAGCTGTGTAAGTTGTTGTAAGCGCACCTGCTGACAGGGAACCGTGAACTGTTCCGGCTGCACCTGCTTCAGACTGCATTTCAGTTACCTGAACAGTCTGTCCAAAAATATTCTTTCTTCCTTGAGTAGCCCATTCATCTGTTGCCTCAGCCATTACGGATGAAGGGGTGATTGGGTAAATAGCAGCTACGTCTGTGTATGCATACGATGCATGAGCGGCTGCATGGTTACCATCCATGGTCTTCATTGCTCTTGCCATTTCTTGTTTCCTCCTTATTTATGCCAATTATTTAACATATATATTTATTATAGTCTGTTGATTTTCAAAAGTCCAGTAGTTATTCATCGAAGATTGTTCCTTTTCGGATACACCAACCGGACGTACTCTGTTTTATTTCCCGTGAAACATCTTCCTTGCATTTTTCGCATTTTTCTTAGCTTCCTTTTCGCGCATTCTCCGCAGTCTCGTTTTATCATCCTGCTGTCTGTTGTAAACAATCAGAATCAACGCCGCCACCGCAAGAAGCCCGGATAGAATCTGTGACACCGGGAGTTCCAGTCCGGTAACAGTCAGTTGATCTGTGCGAATTCCCTCGATCCACATTCTGCCTATCCCGTATCCGAACAGATATACCAGGAATAATTCGCCTTCAAACTTCCTGTATGAATAATAGAAAAAAATCACAATCAGAACCAAAAGGCACCAGAAAGACTCGTAAAGGAACGTCGGATGTGCCTGAATGAATCGGACCTCATCAATCAATTCAATGTGATTTCTCATGCGGTCTGTCACATCGGCAACTCTAACCGAATCGATCGGTAACATCATCGCAAATAACCCATCCGTATATTCTCCGAACGCTTCACGGTTAAAGAAATTTCCCCAGCGCCCCAACATTTGACCAACCAGAAGTCCTACACAGGCGGTATCCAGCATCTCGGCTGCCGACAGCTTCTTGATCCATGCAAATATAAAAACCGTTATAACCGCCGCGATCAGTCCTCCGTAAAGAGCGAGGCCTCCTTGACGAATATTAAAAATACTCAGCGGATGATCCTTATACAGCTCCCACGAAAAAGCTACATAAAACAACCTGGCGCCGATGATTCCGAATATCACTGCAAATACCGCAAGATCCAGATAATCCTCCGGATTCTGTCCCGTATACCTCGCAATCAGCACGGTAATAAGCGTGCCTATAAGTATAGCGGCTGCAATAATGATTCCATAATATGCGATATCAAATCCTAAAATCGAAACTGCTCTGCCCACATGTTTCAATTCAATTCCCAAATGAGGAAAGATGATTGCTTCTGACATATTATCCCCTTCTTTCTTTCGTTATACTACCCCTGATATTTTAAATTTACTAATTGATTATACATTAAACCGGAACAAAATGATATCGCCATCCTGAACCACGTATTCCTTGCCTTCCAGTCTGACAAGTCCCTTCTCCTTTGCTGCATTGTACGTACCGCAAGCCATCAGATCATCATAGGAGACAATCTCCGCCCGGATGAATCCACGCTCAAAATCAGAATGGATCTTGCCTGCCGCCTGCGGCGCTTTTGTTCCTTTCTTGATCGTCCATGCACGCACTTCCGGCTCCCCGGCCGTCAAATAACTAATCAGTCCAAGAAGACTGTAACTTGCCTTGATCAGTTTCTCCAGTCCGGATTCTTTAAGTCCCAGATCCTCAAGAAACATTTTCTTCTCATCATCCTCAAGCTCCGCGATCTCCTGCTCAATCTGTGCACAAACCACAAACACTTCACAGTTCTCATTTGCCGCATATTTACGCACACTCTGCACTCCTGCATTCGAAGCACCGTCATCCGCGAGATCATCTTCTTTCACATTTGCCGCAAAAATTACCGGTTTGTAAGTCAGAAGATTGTAGCTTTCCAGCCATGCCTGCTCGTCCTCATCCTGAACCCCGTCAAAAGTCTTAGCAAGCTTTCCTTCCTCCAGATGCGCCTTGATTCGCTCCATAAGAGCAAGTTCTTTCGCAACCATCTTATCATTTCTCGCAGCGCGAACAGCTTTCGAAATTCTTCTTTCCAATATTTCCAGATCCGAAAAAATCAATTCCAGATTGATCGTTTCAATATCACGGAGCGGGTTAATGCTTCCGTCTACATGTACAATGTTGCTGTCCTCAAAACATCTCACAACATGAACAATCGCATCCACCTCACGGATATTGGCAAGGAACTGATTGCCAAGTCCCTCTCCTTTGGATGCACCTTTTACCAGGCCGGCGATGTCTACAAATTCAATCGCTGCCGGGATGATCTTCTTTGTGTGGTACATTTCCCCGAGGACGTTCAGGCGCTCGTCCGGAACGGTAACAACACCCACGTTCGGGTCAATCGTACAGAACGGATAGTTCGCAGACTCTGCACCGGCTTTGGTCAGTGAGTTGAAAAGTGTACTTTTTCCTACGTTTGGTAATCCTACGATTCCTAATTTCATAATTTTCTCCTTTGCAGGGACGTTTCTTTTGCCACGAGCAGCGCCCTTTGGTGCGCTATTGTTTGCATATTCCCCAAAATATTACTTAATTTAATAATAATCAAAAATATTTGACGTGTAAATGCTACCACAGAAATAAAAAAAACTCAATATTTTACTCTTTACTTTTCTTCAAAAAGCTATATTATAGAATTATCGGAAACACAAGTTTCATGAAACATCCGTTCTTTTCAATTTTAATTTTGATTAACATTCCTAATTTTCACCCGTTTTTCGTTTCAAATAATCAAATATCAGCTTGGAGGGATTTTTATTGACAAGACATGCACGAAAAAAATCATCTACTCAGACTTATCATGTAGTAATCAAAAGAACCGACAGGCAACTACTTTTCGAAGAATCCAAAGATTATTTAAAATATCTGGATATTTTAGAATACTTTAAAGATCAATTTAAATTTGAGATTTACGCATACTGTTTGATGTCAAATCACGTTCATCTGCTTCTTCACCACCCGGCCACCGTTTCACTTGAATCTATATTCCGTCACATAAACACACCTTACGCCTGTTGGTTCAACGCCAAATATGATCGTACCGGTTTTGTTCAAGATTGCCACTATTTTAGTGAACCTGTTGATTCGGATAACGCTCTGTTGACTGTACTTCGCTATATTCATTATAATCCTGCCAAAGCCGGGCTGGAGAAATCCCCCGGATCCGGTTATCAATGGAGCAGTTATAACGACTATACCGGAAGGACGGGCGGATTAACCGACACAGCCTTTGTTCTCAGATTACTGGATACGATTGTTTTATTACATAAAAGAGGCATCTCGATTCGGCAGTTAAACCGCCTTACCGGGACACCTCGCGGTGTGATTGACCGAATTATTTCCCATCAACAGTCCTAATGCCAGCGCACTAGTGACCAAAGGGCACTGGTCGTGGCAGAAGAACCGTCCCCACTAGTCCCGGGTCTCCATCACCACCAGCACTCCGGACGTGAATTCAATTTCCACCTTATCTTCTTTAAATTGATTGCTTACAGTCAGGCTGTCACATGGCTTCAGAGTATGGTGGCTGAGCGGCCATTTTGTTCCTTTCAGATTCAGGTCGAACACTTCTCCCGAGAGTGAGAAAATGGACAGATATTTTCCGTATGCTTCTGATTTTTTCAGGACACACGGTTTATCGATTACCCGTATTTTATTTTTTTCGTCCAGTATGTATGCTTCTACTCCTGCCTGGCAGGCAACATACAGTGACTGGACATTGGCCCAGAGGTGATCGATCCTTCCGCCGGTCGCGCCGAGAATGATGATTTCTTTGCTTCCCAATGTGATTCCGAACCGGATGGCGATTTCTGTGTCGGACGCGTCTTTGATCGGGTTATATTCCCGTACCGGCACATGTGTCTCTTCTTTGTAGTATTTGATGACTTCAGGATCGATGCTGTCGAAATCTCCCACAATATACTGCGGCATGATCTGATTGTGATATAAATACTCTACACCTCTGTCCACACCGATTATGCAGGCTCCCTCGTTTTCGCCAAGTATCTTTTCTACGAACCCCTCGTCCAGTGCTCCCCCTGTGATAATCACGGTTTTACTCATAGCTTCTTAAACTCTCCATAAATTCCCTTGTATTTGCAGCCGCGTCACCTTTAAATACTGCAGAACCGGCCACCAGAACATTGGCTCCTGCATCAAGGATTTCGCGGACATTGCCCAGATGAACACCGCCATCCACCTGAATGTCGGTTTCTGTTCCTTTTTCTTCCAGCATGTTTCTCAGTCTCCGAACTTTATCAAGAGTCTCCGGAATCAGTTTCTGCCCGCCGAAGCCCGGATGAACGGTCATGACAAGAAACATATCTGCTTCTCCGATGAACTCCTCCAGCACCGTCTCGGGTGTCTCAGGGCAAATGGAAATTCCTGTCTTTACCCCCAGTTCGCGTATTTTCGCGAGTGTTGCTCTCACATCTTTACATGCCTCATAATGAATGGTGATGATATCTGCCCCTGACTTTGCAAATTCTTCTACATAACGGATCGGTTCTGTGATCATCAGGTGTACATCCAGAACTTGTCCGGTCACTTTTCTGACAGATTTGAGGACCGGCATTCCAAAAGAAATACTCGGCACAAAGACTCCGTCCATCACGTCAAAATGCAGATATTTCGCTCCTTCACTCTCTGTTTTTTGAATTTCATCTCCAAGTACGGCAAAATCTGCCGACAAAATGGAAGGTGACAATACATATTCCATTTTTAATATCTCCTTTTCTCCTTTTGTTCCAGTTCACAATACATCTCCAGATAATCGTTGTATCTTGTCCGGTGAATGTTCCCTTCTTCCAGCGCATTCTTGACCATACACCCCGGCTCGCTCACATGATTACATCCGAGGAATCTGCATGTCCCTTCATATTCCCTGAATTCCGGAAAATACGATTTCAGTTCTTCTTTTTCAAAATCATTGGTATACAGCGAAGAAAAACCCGGTGTATCCATGATATATGAATCTTCATCCACAGGAATCAGTTCGGAATGGCGTGTCGTATGTTTCCCGCGCTCAATCTTCCGGCTGATGCTCCCTGTCTCCATGTTGATGTTCTCCTGCAGGCAATTGATCAAGGAAGATTTACCCACCCCCGAAGGTCCGGCCACAGCCGTTATCTTCCCTTTCAACACCGCTTTGATTTCCTGAATATTTTCTTCTTTATAAGCACTCGTAAAGATAACCCGGTATCCGCATGATTCATAAGTTGCCTTTAATTCTGCTATTTCCTCTTCTCCTGCAAGATCCTGCTTGTTAAAGCAGATCACGACGGACATCTCCTGTCGTTCCATCATTACCAGAAACCGATCCAGAAGATTGAAGTGCGGTTTCGGCTTTGTCACTGCAAACACAACCAGTGCCTGATCAATGTTCGCAACCGCAGGCCGAATCAGTTCACTCTTTCTCGGAAGTATTTTCGTGATATTTCCGGTTCCTTCTTCTTTGTCAAGGACTTCATATTCTACCAGATCTCCCACCAGCGGTTTTATTTTCTCTTTACGGAAAATCCCCTTCGCCTTGCATTCATAAACAGCGAATTCTACTACGTCATAAACGTAGTAGAATCCTGCAATTCCTTTTATAATTCTTCCCTGCATAAAACAGTTCCTTCTATCATTTTCTTTAGCTTCCTACTGCTGAGTCTCATCGTCGCTGCCTTCATCGGGGTTTCCACCGCTTCCGTCACTTACATACAGTTTGACCGTAGAACCGATATCAACAGAGGTTCCTTCTCCCGGCTCTACCGAGATAACGGTTCCGGAAGGTTGATCACTGGTCTGTGTCACTTCCTCATAGAAAAGTCCTCTTGCCGAAAGTGCACTGATTGCATCGGCCAGACCTTTACCGGTTACAGACGGAACCTTCACCTGATCAGCCGGTTTCTTCCCTTTGCTGACCACATAGCTTACCGATGTACCGGAGCTCACCTTACTTCCCGGTGTCACGGACTGGGAAATGATGAGGCCTGCTTCATACTTGTCACTGTACTGCTCACTGCTGCCACCATCTTCAAGACCTGCACTTGCAAGCAGTTTCTGTGCCTCAGATACGGTCTTGCCCCTCAGGTCCGGAACATCCTTCTTCTGGGCGCCCTTGCTGACGATCAGTGTGATCTTGGTATCAACCGTCACTTTTTCTCCTGCTGCCGGATTCGTTCCGATCACCACACCATTTTCCCACTTGTCACTGTATTCAGAATCCACTGAAAAATCTGTGAATCCCTGTGCCTTCAGCGTCTTCTTTGCCGCATCTTCATCCATTCCCTCGACGCTCTCAATCGTAACTTCCTTCTCTCCTGAACTGATCACGACCTCGATCACGGTCTTCTTTGCAACCTTTTCGCCGGCTTCAATACTCTGCCGGATCACTGTATTCTCCGGATATTTATCCGAATTCTCCTTGCTCACTACTTCCATCACGAGATTATGCTTACTGCACATCTCATCAGCCACTTCTTTATTCTCGCCAACCAGCTTTGGAACCTCAATATTCTTACTATCCGTTTCCACTGCTTCTGTTCCCGGTCCGAATTTAAATACACCGGCCGCTTTGCCGATCACGAAGATCAGAATGAAAACAATGATCACAGCGACTACGATCGTGAGGATCTTCATCATCTTATTCATTCTTGGATTGACATCATTGCTCCTGCTGCCCTTCCGGCTTCTGTATTTCTCTTCTTCCTCGTCATCGTACCCATCATCATCATAATCATCACCGTACGATTCGTCTTCTTCGCCGTATTCGTCATCGTAGGACTCTTCATCATACTCGTCATAACCACGTCCGTTCCGGATACGCCCCATCTCTTCCTGGGAGATCATGACGGTGTTGCCGTCATCATAGGCCTGCCCCATATCCACAAACCTGCCGTCCGGATCCACCAGCGCCCGCTTCAGATCCTGAATCAGAAGACTGATATTCTGATATCTTCTCTCCGGGCTCTTCTGCGTACATTTTAAAATGATTTTTTCAAGAGCAGGCGAAACACTTGGCACAATCTCAGAAGGAGGCGTCATCGTTTCCTGAAGATGCTTCATGGCCACCGCCACGGTAGAATCCCCGTCAAACGGGACTTTTCCGGTTGCCATCTCATACATCGTAATACCGACTGAATATATGTCGCTCTTCGCATCACAGAAGCCGCCACGTGCCTGTTCCGGTGAAACATAATGTACCGATCCCATCGCACTGGAAGTGACGGTATGAGAAGATACTGCCTTTGCAATACCAAAATCAGTTACTTTTACCTTTCCTTCTTTGGAAATAATGATATTCTGCGGTTTGATATCCCGATGAATGATCTCATGCTTGTGTGCCGCTTCAATTCCGGTACACATCTGGATCGAAATACTGAGAACCTCTTTGTTGGACAGCCTTCCTTTTTTCTGTATATATTCTTTTAATGTAATTCCTTCCACCAGCTCCATTACCATATAGTAAAGTCCCCGGTCTTCACCCACATCATAAACATTGACAATATTCGGATTCTGAAGTCCTGCCGCAGCCTGAGCTTCCGAGCGGAATTTCCTTACAAAATTCTCATCTTCTCTATACTCTTTCTTCAATACCTTGATCGCCACATACCGGTTCAGCATGCAGTCGCGTCCCTTGTAAACATCCGCCATACCGCCAGCGCCGATCTTACTCAGCACCTCGTAGCGGTTGCTCAGGAAAATACCATCTTTTACCATATACTCACCTCATTAGAAAATGGCTGTGCCAAAACGACACCGATATTGTCCTTTCCCCCATTTTCATTGGCGCGGTCGATCAAAGTGCGCCCCGCCTCAACAATATCTCTTGCCCCCTTAATAATTGCAAAAATCTCTTCATCATCCACCATATTGCATAGTCCATCGGTACACATAAGAATCGTGTCTCCCTTTTTCAGGCTGAATTCAAAGAAATCCGCCTCCACGTTCTCCTTCACACCAATTGCTCTTGTGATGATGTTCTTATCCGGATGGTTCCTTGCCTCTTCTTCATTAATCCCGCCAAGTCTTACCATCTCTTCAACCAGAGAATGATCTCTGGATAACTGTCTGATATCTTTGTTGATCAAATACAGACGGCTGTCACCAACGTTAACAAAGTAAAGTGTATGATCGATCACCGTCGCCACAACGAGCGTAGTTCCCATACCTTCCAGTTTGATATCCTTGCCCGCCGCTTCAATCAACTTGTGATTCGCTGTCTGTACAGCATCAAGCAACACTTCCTCCGGTCCTTCTTTTAATGTATGCTTCAGTTCCTCCTCCAGAACCTCCACCGTATATTTGGAAGCAAAATCTCCCGCTTTATGTCCACCCATTCCGTCTGCCACAACCAGAAGATTCGGCAGTACTCCAAGCGGCTCATCAGTAGCAAACACATAATCCTGATTAATTTCGCGTTTTCTTCCCACGTCTGTCATGGAAAATATCTTCATAATCATACTCCTCGCATTGTCTTACGTCTCAACTGTCCACATGCCCCGTCTATATCAGAGCCCATTTCTCTTCTTATAGTAACATTTATCCCGCTTTTTTCAAGCTTATTTTTAAATTTCGCGGCACTTTTTTTATCCGGTTTCTCGTAATTTCGCTCCTTGATCGGATTCACCGGAATCAGATTCAAATGGCAGTTTCTATCCTTCAAAATCCGGATCAGTTCGCCTGCGTCTTCTTCCGTATCATTAACTCCGTGAACCAGGCTGTATTCAAATGTGATCCTTCGCCCGGTTTTCCGAAAATAATCGTCACATGCCCTCAGTACTTCTTCCAAATCATATTTATTTGCCACCGGCATCAGACTTTTCCTCTTTTCCTGCGTAGAGCCGTGCAGGGAAAGAGCCAGTGTGATCTGAAGTTTCTCATCCGCGAGCCGGTAAATATTCGGCACAATTCCGCAAGTTGAAGCAGTGATATTTCTTTGACTGATATTTAATCCATGTTCATCACTAATCATATGAATAAACTTCAGGAAATTGTCATAATTATCCAGCGGTTCTCCCGTTCCCATGATAACAATATTGGAAACTCTCTCCCCGCTGATCTTCTGAATCTGGTAAATCTGGCGCAGCATTTCCGAAGGTGTCAGATTCCTCTCCAGGCCATCCAGCGTAGACGCGCAGAAACGGCATCCCATACGGCATCCCACCTGTGACGAAATACAGACAGAATTCCCGTGCTTATATTTCATCAGCACGCTCTCCACCATGTTGCCATCCTGCAGGCAGAAAAGGAACTTGTTTGTCCCATCGATTTTCGAGATCTGTCGCCGCACCATCTCCACTTTTCGGATCTCATAATTCTGATCCAGCTTTTCTCTGAGTGAAAGCGATAAATTCGTCATCTCATCAAAGCGATCTGCAAGCTTTTTGTGAAGCCACTCGTAAATCTGACCGGCGCGAAACGGTTTTTCCCCAATCTCTTTCATCTCATTTTTCAATTCATCCAGCGTGAACGAAGCAATATCCTTTTTTGATTGTAGCATTTCTTCCATTCTACTGTCCTCCCGCCCTGCGTTTCAGCACGGCAATATAGAATCCGTCCGTTTCTCTGGACGGGAAAATCTGCTTTTCATTTTCCAACGAATATTCCGGAAAACATTCCAGAAACCATCTCGTATTTTCTTCATTTTCTGACCGCCAGATCGTGCAGGTACTGTAGACCAGCGTCCCTCCCGGCTTCACATAATCATGAACCGCAGCCAGAATTTCTCTCTGCAACTCTGCGAGCTCCTTCTCCTGTTCCGGTGTCATCTTATACTTCAGATCTGTTTTCTTTCCGAGAACTCCGAGACCGGAACACGGCAGATCAGCGATCAGGACATCCGCTTTCAGTGCCGATGCAGCATCGTACACCGTTGCATCCTGCTGAATAGCTTCAACATTTTCAAATCCCATACGGCAGATATTTTCCCGGATCAGTTCCACCTTATTCTCCGTCAGATCCCGCGCCTCCACGTGTCCGCTTCCTTCCAGAAGCTGTGCTGCATGAAGGGCTTTCCCTCCGGGAGCCGCACACACATCGATCACGTAATCACCATTCTTGATCCCGGCACTTTCTGCCACCAGGATCGAAGCAGCATCCTGCACCTGAAATGCTCCGTTTCGAAAGCTCTCGAGCGCTCCGAGATAATCATATCCGGAAATCAAGAGTGCAGAGGCGACCTGTGAATGTTCTTCCACTGTCACCCCTTCTTCTTCCAACTTCTTTTTCAGTTCCGCTCGTGACATTCTATTTTCATTCACCCGGATCGTTGTCGGACGTTCCAGATAGAAACTCTGCAGAATCTGCTCGGTCTGTTCCTTTCCATAATCAGCCAGCCACTGTTCCACGATCCATAGCGGCATCGAATATTTTATCGAAAAGTATTCCGCTGTGTTATTCTCATCTGGATATGAAATTTTCTCCAGATTTCTCGCAATGTTGCGAAGCACGCCATTTACAAATCCCTTCAAGCTCTTGAATCCCTTTTTTACCGCCAGGTTGACCGCTTCATTGCACGCCGCACTTGTAGGCACCTGATCCATATATTCCATCTGGTAAACCGCACACCTTAAAAGATTACGGATAACCGGTTTCATCTTATCAGTTTTAACTTTTGAAAACTGATTGATAATATAATCCAGTTCTATCCTTCTCTCCGTCGTCCCCTCACACAATCTGGTGAGGAAGGCACGTTCCTGTTTTCCCAGATACTGATACTTTTCCAGCACCTGTCTAAGCGCGATATGACTCTTTTCGCCGCGTTCTATCTCCAGCAGAACCGCCAGCGCAAGCTCTCTTTCACTGATTTCTTTAGTCATCGTTTCTTCGTCCTCTCGTAAGGATCAATAAACGCAGAAGCTGCAGGATCGCAGATGCTGCGCTTGCCACATAAGTGAGCGCCGCTGCGCGAAGTACCGATCTTGCCTTACCTGCCTCATCCGGATACAACATCCCTGTCCCTTCCAGAATATTCATTGCTCTTCTGGAAGCATTGATTTCAACCGGAAGCGTAACGATCTGGAACAGTACAGCCGCAGAGAACAGCAGTATTCCGATATTGATCAGAAAAGCCGCCATATCCCCGCGCATAAACAGGCCGACAATGATCAGAGGCCATGAAATACTGGATCCGAAATTTGCCACCGGCACCAACGCCCCCCGGATACTCAAAGGTGCATAATGGGTCGCGTGCTGAATGGCATGTCCGCATTCATGGGCAGCTACCCCTAAAGCTGCAACCGATGTGGAACCATACGTAGAATCAGAAAGTCTGAGTACCTTATTGGACGGATCATAGTGATCGGTCAATTTTCCTGAAACTCGTTCCACACGGACGTCGTAAATCCCAGACTGTCTAAGAATCTGTTGGGCAGCCATTGCCCCGGTGATCCCCGCATGGTTCCTTACGCGGCTGAATTTTGCATAAGTCGAATTCACTTTCGCAGAAGCGGCCATACAAAGAACCACTCCGATCAAAACAAGTACATAGGTTGAATCAAAATACATTGGATAATACACACTAATTCCTCCTTATCCCAAATGCTCCCCCACTTTTACCTGATACCCTCTTAAAAAGGCATCTGCTTCCATCCGCTTTTTCCCCGGAATCTGAAGCGCACGCACGCGCAGCTGACCGTCTCCGGTCTGCACGGCAAAATCATCTTTCGTCACATCCGTAATCGTGCCCGGAGCTTTTTCTGTATTTTCTCCCGGTACCGCGTCTGCTTCCCAGATCTTCATCGTTTTCCCATTCCAGTCTGTATAGGCGCTCGGCCACGGATTCAGTCCCCGGATCAGCCGTTCAATCTCAACCGCGGACTGTTCCCAGTTGATATCACCCAGCTTTTTATCCAGCATTCTTGCGTATTCCGTCGGACTCTCCCCCTGTTTCTGTGGCGTCAAGTCCCCTTGGACCAATTTGTCCAGTGTATGAACACAGAGCTTTGCCCCTGCCTCGGCAAGCTTGTCGTGCAGGCTGCCCCCGGTTTCTTTCTCATCCAGAATAATCTCGGTCTTTTCCAGCATGTCTCCGGTATCAAGACCTTCATCCATCTGCATGGTCGTCACACCGGATATTTTTTCTCCCCGGATGACAGCCCACTGGATCGGCGCTGCTCCCCGATAGCTCGGGAGCAAGGATGCATGAACATTGATACACCCATATGGGGTCATTTCCAGAATTTCTTTCGGCAAAATCTGTCCAAATGCGATTACAACACAGACATCCGCCTGATATTTCTTTAGCTCTTCCACACACTCGGGATCACGCACTTTTTTCGGCTGGAATACCGGAATCCCGTGTCTCAGCGCACATTCCTTCACAGGTGTGAACTGCATTTCCTTTCCTCGTCCCTTCGGCTTGTCCGGCTGTGTGACCGCAAGAACCACTTCATGACCGGCCTCGACCAGCGCCTCCAGTGTCCCGACCGAAAAATCAGGAGTTCCCATAAATATAATTCTCATTTCAATCCTCCTTCTTTTCATCGAATGATACAAGTTTCCTATTCTTCTTCATAATTCGTATCGTGCAGCTCTCCCTCAACCTTTTCCACATAAAGGTGCCCATCCAGATGATCCAGTTCATGGCAGATTGCTCTCGCCAGAAGTTCCTCACCTTCAATGATATACTCTTCCATGTTTTCATTAAGTGCCCGTGCCTTCACATAATTCGGTCTGGTTACCACACCGGCTTTTCCCGGAACACTTAAGCATCCTTCTTCTCCGGTCTGCTCTCCGGAAGTCTCCAGAATCTCCGGATTAATCATCACGATCGGTCCTTCTCCTACATCGATCACGACGATTCGTTTCAGAATTCCCACCTGCGGTGCCGCAAGTCCCACTCCGGCTGCCTGGTACATTGTGTCCAACATATCCTCGATCAGGATCCTTGTCCGAAGTGTCATCTTCGGGACTTCCTTACAAACCTTTGTTAATACGTCATCTCCCATTTCTCTGATTGTTCTGATTGCCATTTTACATCCTCCACTTCTCATTAAAATACGTTCATCGGGTCAAAATCGAACTGAATCCTCATCTTTGCAAATCCACTGTTGACCTCAATATATTGTTCCATTTTATTTTTAATTCCAACCAGCACATTGCCAGATTCATCCTTAATATACAGCACTCTGCGGTACACATCTTTCACTTTTCCCACATAAGGACTGGCGGGGCCGATAATCTTAGAACGGGTTCCTCTGGACACACGGAGCGCATACTCCTTCAGATAATGTGCACCTTTTTCCAGAAGTGCTTCATCTTCACCGGAAAGCAATACCGCCAGCAGATGTTCTGCCGGTGGATACCCCATGAGTTCCCGGTAATTCATCTCTTCCTCATAGAATGCTCTGTAATCCTGCCTGGCCGCAGTCTGGATGCTGTAATGATCCGGACTATAAGTCTGGATCACGACTTCCCCTTTTTTGTGTCCTCTTCCGGCTCTTCCCGCCGCCTGCGTGAGCAGTTCAAAGGTTCGCTCCGCCGAACGGTAATCGTCCGAATACAGAGACATATCTGCCGCCAGAATACCCACAAGAGTAACGTTGGGAAAATCATGTCCTTTCACGATCATCTGCGTGCCGATCAAGATATCTGCCTCTTCTCCGGCAAATGCCGACAGAATCTTCTCATGTCCTTCCTTGCTGCGGGTGGTATCCAGATCCATTCTGAGCACCCTTGCTTCCGGAAATTCCCGTTTCACCAGTTCCTCGATCTGCTGCGTACCTGCGCGGAAACCACCGATATGGGGCGACCCGCAGGAAGGACATACCTTTACCTGTGCCCGCTCGTACCCGCAATAATGGCAGACCATCCTGCCGTTTTTATGAATTGCAAGTGAAACATCACAATGAGGACATTTTACTACATATCCGCAAGACCTGCAAGAAAGGAATCCTGCATATCCTCTCCGATTCAGGAAAAGCATTATCTGCTCTCCTTTTTTCAGCCGGTCCTCCATCAGGCTGTGCAGCCGGTCGCTGAGAATGGACCGGTTTCCTGCCGACATTTCCTCACGCATATCCACCACATCCACCGTCGGAAGCAGACTTCCTTCTGTCCGGCCGGGAAGCTCCAGCATACGATACTTTCCTTTCCGACATCGGTAAAATGCTTCCAGTGACGGAGTGGCCGAACCAAGCACGACACTTGCTCCTTCCAGCCTTGCTCGCTCTTCCGCAGTCTCTCTGGCATGATACCGGGGAACCTGTTCACTTTTGTAAGCCGACTCATGCTCCTCATCGATCACGATCAGGCCAAGATCGGGAAATGGTGTGAAAAGGGCTGATCTCGGTCCGATCATCACATCCAGTTCCCCATTCTTCGCACGCATCATCTGGTCATACCGCTCCCCCGGCGAAAGTCGGGAATTCATGATCGAAACCCTGCTTCCGAACCGGCGGCAGAACCGCATGACGGTCTGATACGTCAGTGCGATCTCCGGAATCAGCACGATTGCCTGCCTGCCGCCAGCTACCACTTCCCGGATCATTTCCATATATACTTCTGTCTTCCCGCTTCCCGTGATCCCGTACAGCAGATAGGTGTGATAATCCTTTTTCCGGTAATCTTCCCGGAATGTCTCAATGGCTGCCTTCTGCGCCTCTGTGTACACAACGGTCTTTTCTTCCCTCTCCGTCTTCTTGACCGGATTTCGGTAGATCTGCTCTGAATAGACTTCCAGTACATTCTGTTTCTCCAACGCGCGCACTACTTCCTGTGTGATATTCAGTTTTTTCATGACTAGCGACGCATCAATTTCTTCATCATCCAGAAGTGCCTCCATCAGCCGTGCTCTCGCCTTCTGATTCTTGTGCCGGTATTCCTCCAGCCTCGCACGTCCCTCCTCCACAGAAATCAGCCTTCTTATGATCCTCTGTTGTTTGGCTTTTTCTGTTTTCTTGATTGGCAGAACCGTCCGAAGTGCCTGAATCATGGTCCCTCCATACTGTTCCTTCATCCAGGCCGCAAGTTCTACAAGATGCGATTCAATTGCTACACTTTTCTCTGCAGGTCTTAGTATTTCTTTCATCTTATCCGGTTCATAGTCACATGTTTCTGAAAAACCAACCACATATCCATGCCTTTCATGATTTCCTCTTCCAAAAGGAACCACGACTTCCATACCGACATGCAGAACTTGTTCCAGCCATTCCGGTACCCGATATTGGAAGATCCGATCCAGTTTTTCATTTGTAATATCTATGATAATATCTGCATACATCCTATTTTTCTTCACTTTCTGTCTGATGTCTTTTTTTGATTGCTTCGAGCACAAGTTCCCTGTCATCCATATGATACCGCATCGAACCGATTTCCTGATAGGACTCATGTCCCTTTCCGGCAATGACAAGGATATCTCCCGGTTCCGCCATGGAAATTGCCAGCGAAACCGCTTTTTTCCGGTCTTCTTCTACCAGATACATTCCCTTTGTCATTTCCATCCCTTCTAGAATCTCCCGAATGATCTGCATCGGTTCTTCCTCCCGGGGATTATCTGACGTGATGATCGTCATATCCGCCAGCCGTCCTGCCACTTTTCCCATCTCCAGTCTGCGTGAGGCAGCCCTTTCTCCTCCACACCCGAATACCAGCAGGATTCTTCCGGGCTGATACACTTTCAGCGTCGTAAGCACACACTGGAGACTCATCGCATTGTGCGCATAATCTATATAGCAAGCGATGTTTTTTTCAACGAGGATTCTCTCCATTCTTCCTTTTACATGCGCTTTTCTAAGCGTCTCTGCTGCCTGGCTGATATCAAGATCCAGGCACCGGATTGCCTGAAGCGCTGCCAGCGCATTATAGACATTAAACATTCCCGGCATCTCCATAGTAAATTCTGTCCCATCCGCCGTAAATCTGCTCACAGGGCCCTCTTCTTCCATTCCAAACGAAATTCCGGATGCAGCAAGTATATGATCTCCGCCGTCCCGCATTGTGGTGAAACCATATTTTCTGCAGGTTGCTCTTTTAAACATAAATCCGCAATTCCGGTCGTCCAGATTGCCGATTCCAATCCTGCAATGACGAAACAGACAAGATTTATAATACCGATATTCCGCAATACTTGCGTGCTCATGCGCTCCCACATGATCTTCTCCAAAATTGGTAAAAATACCAATTTCAAATTCAATTCCTTCGATCCGTTTCCACTTGATTCCCTGCGAAGATACTTCCATGACTGCATATTCGCATCCCATTTCTACCATTTTATCAAAATACTGGTGAATGGTAAAGGATTCATACGTTGTATTCTTCTCCGGGATCTGCATTTCTCCGATCACGGTCCCGATCGTGCCCATCAGCGCCGCCCGATGTCCGAGTGCCTCCAGCATCTGAAAAATCAGGCTGGCAACTGTCGTTTTCCCCTTGGTTCCGGTCACACCAATTACCTTCAGCTTTCTGGCCGGATATTGAAAATACGCAGCGCTGATATAAGCCAATGCTTCCCTCGTGTCCTTCACAAGGAGAACCGCCATCCCCTCAGGAATATGCAGAATTTCTTTATCCAGCACCAGCTTCTCTACAAGAACTGCCACGGCGCCTCTTATGCGTGCCTCACTGATATGCCGGTGGCCGTCATCCCTGCTCCCCGCCAGACATACAAACAGTTCTCCCTCTTTCGTCTCTCTGGAATCATAAGAGATTCCGGTAATCTCAATCTCTGCAAGCGGGCATGGGGCCCTAAGCACCGCATATTCCAATTGTCCTGTCAGATTTACAAGCTTCATACAAAACCTCTTTTCTAACAAACCTTCGCCCCTTGTGTTTCTGCTTCCAATTTGCTATACTTCTATCAGCAGGACATACTGTCCTTTTGTTATGGAGGTTTTTATGTTGCACATGTATGGGTGTCCGATTCACCTAGGGGTTGGTGACACCGGACTGATTCGAAGTCTTGCGTACTTAAACGCACATTATCCTAATTTACAGTTTCCTCTCATCCCGGAAATCAAGAAAGAGGAAGAGGGGCTGCTTCAGCTCAAAAATCTGAACAGCGTCGCTGCCACTTGCGAGAGCATTGCTTCCTATGGATATGAGGTACTTTCCAAAGGGGATACCCCACTTTTTATCGCAGGAGATCACAGCGCGGCCATGGGCTCCGTCTCCGCTTCCAGTGTATATACCCGCCGTACCTCAGGCGGCGATACCGGCCTTCTCTGGATTGACGCCCATCCGGACATCAATACGGATGAGACAACTGTAACCGGCAATATTCACGGCATGCCGGTTGCCGCACTGCTTGGTATGGGCGAGAAACGTCTGACCCATTTTCTGGACGAACAACCGAAACTAAAACCTGAAAATATCATCATGATCGGGCTTCGCGACATCGATCCGCCGGAGAAAGTTTTTCTGGATCAGCTTCACATACGCTATTATACATGGGGCGCGGTTCGTGCCAAGGGTCTTTCCCAGTGTCTGACCGAAATAATCGGCCGATTTTCGCACCTGTCCGCTGTTCATATCAGTTTTGACATTGATTCCATGGATCCAGAACTGATTCCGGGCGTATCCGTACCGGTTCCCGGTGGATTCAATCAGGCGGAAGTTATGGAAATGTTCCGCACACTTCTGCCTGCACTTCCCGTGATCGCATGTGATATTGTAGAATTCAATGTGGCGCACGACAAGATGGACCGAACCGCCGATTTCGTCTCCGAACTGGTTTCTCTGATTCACGAACTGTATGAGAGTTCTGCAGATTTCCGTTCTTTCTAAAATGATACCGACAGTGCTCTATACTTATATTATATGACAGGATCGAAGGATTGCTACGCATTTTAAAATAGGAAGTGCTTAGAAAGGCACTTCCTGTTTTTACTAATGCGTTTTATCATACTCTGCAAGCAGTTCTTTTACATACTGTACATCTGATTTACAATCCAGATATTCACATCCGTATTTTTGACGCGTCTCATTTCCCTTCCCGGTGATCAGAAGGATTGTCTTTCCTTCCGCTTCATCCATCGCGGCCTTGATTGCCTCTCCCCTGTTCTCGATCATAACATACGGACAGTTCTGCGCTTCTACATACTGCGCAATGTCTTTGGAAATGTCTTCCACCGGTTCGTATCCCGGATCCTCCGCCGTCAAATATACTTTCTTCGAATACTGCCCAGCAACCGTTCCAAGGTCCCTTCTTCGAATGTAGGCTTTCTTGCCCGGACAGCCAAAAATAGAAACGATCGCATAGTCCGGATACTCATCCTTCGTAGAAGAGAACAACTTTTCAAAACTGAGTTTGTTGTGTGCATAATCCACGACTGCAATCAGCTTCTTATCCTTGCTCGCATACAGTTCCATTCGTCCGCTGGATCTTGCACGGTAAAGTCCACTGTGCATATACTCCTTCGGAATACCGAGCAGTATGGATGCCGCGATTACGGCAAGCGCATTTTCCACATTGAAAAGTCCCGGCATAGTCAGACGGAATTCTTCATCAAACTCTGCTGTTTTTACCATAAATACGATCTCATGACCGTCTTTCTGAATGTCATACCCGTAAACATCCGCCTCCGGATTCCTAGTGCTAAATGTCAGCACCCGCTCACTTGCCTTTGACGCTTCCAGTATCCGGTCAGCGAAATCCGCATCCAGATTGACCACTGCGTTCTTTGCCTTTGCAAATATTTTAAGCTTAGAAGCAAAATAGTCTTCAAAATCAGGATGTTCGATCGGACTGATATGATCTTCGGAAATATTAAGAAATATCCCCACATCCAGCATCATATTATCAACACGGTTATATTTCAGCGCCTGAGAGGATACCTCCATCTCCACATAAGAAATTCCGCTCTCAACAGCATGACGGAAATGCTCCTGCAATTCCACCGCCTCCGGCGTCGTAATATGTGATTCTTTCTTGATCACGCCATCATAAATATCAATCGAAGAAATGACCGCACTTTCTTTTCCACCGGTTGCTTCCATGTAATCATCCACAATTGCTTTCATGTAATATGCAGAAGTGGATTTTCCCTTTGTTCCGCCTATTCCCACGATATTGAGTGATTTCCACGGCGCATTGTTGAACTTCTCCGCAAGATACGGCATTGCTTTTCTGATATCGTCAACCAGGAAATACGGCACATCTACTTCCGTATCATATTTCACCTCGCTCACATAAGCCACCGCCCCCTTCCGGATCGCGGCGTCGAGATATTCCGCTTTAAATGCGGCGCCTTTGCAGATGAATAATGTTCCTTCCACAACTTCTCTCGAGTCATAGGTCAGGTATTCAATCTGTGCATCTTCTTTTCCACAGGAATAAAATTCCTTCATCATCCGCGCATTCTGAAGAAGCTGCGCGTAAGCTTCCAATGTATATTTCTTCATCTGTAGCCTCTCCTTCCAGTTCTCCTTCGCCTATCTGATCTGAGCTCCCGAGCGGAGGATAGACTCCGTTACCAGAACATCCATAGCATCGAGACAGTTGACAGGTACCTGATAGTATTCTTTAAAAACAGAGATCTCTGTACATGCCAGAATAACAGCATCACATCCCTGTTCCATCAGATCGTTATATGCACAGTCAAATTTCGCCCTGTCTCCGGTCTTACCGCCTTTAATATCATCGTAGATCAGTGACATAACCTCCCGCTGCGCATCGCTCCGCGGCGAAACAGCCGCAATGCCGCGACGTTCGCATGCGCGATAATAGGTGCCTGCCTGCAAGGTGCCGTCTGTTCCCATAATACCGATCTTCTTCACATCCGGATGCTGTTCCGTCACATAGCGTACGCTTTCTTCCACCATGTTGATGATCGGAACCTTCGTCGCCGCCTGGATCTCTTTCAGGAAATAGTGGGAAGTATTGCAGGGAATTGCAATGTTCGCAACCCCAAGCTTCTCCAGATCACGGGCATCTTTCGTAATCGCCTTCAGAAATTCCTCTTTGTGTCCGGTAAGAATTGCCTTCGTTCTGTCCGGCATCGTAGCATGACTTAAGATCACCATGTCAATATGCTCCTGGTCACTTGCCGCCTTGGTTCTTGCTATGACCCTCGCATAGAAAAAGCTTGTCGCTTCCGGCCCCATTCCGCCGATCACTCCTAATTTCTTCACCATACGCATCTCCCCTGTCCGTTTTATTAATTCTGTCCGCTTCTATTCGGATTATTAACTGTAATACTTTTTAAACTTCACAAAGTGACTCAGATGTGTCTTCGCCATCGCAAGGAAACGTCTTGGCTTCAAATCTCCTCTCATGAAAACCGGATTTACCATTTTCTTCTCTTTAATCAGCTTTCTGAGTTTTGCTTTGTTCGCCTCTTCTTTCACATATTTAAATGCGACTGCTTTCGGAACAACCATCCAGAGATGTTCATCTTTGGCCAGTTTAAGCTTTAATTCTTTGCCGTAAACATATTCTTCAACAATATATTTTGCCACATTGAATCCGGATCCCGTCACATAATAATTACTTCTTCCCTGCCGTGTATTGATCTCAAAGAACTTAAATTTGCCGTCTCTTTTGTCGTACTTGATATCAAAATTGGAGAATCCAACATAATGCAGGTCTTCCAGAAGATTCTTCACTTTCATCATCAGTTCTTCATTCGGCTCCGTAATGATCACCGCATGATTTCCCAGGCCGTGCGGAGTATGCTCCTCCAGAAGAACGTGTCCCAGACACATCATCTTCACTTTTCCGTTCCGATCCGAATAGGAAGTCAATACATACATGTATTCATCATTTCCCGGAATCATATCCTGGATAATCAGCTTATCTGTATAGCCGGCACCATAGATCTGACCAATCACGCGCTCCAACTCTTCCCTGTCTTTGATCGTATAGACTTTATTCTGTGTTTCAAACTCATGCTCCCAATACTGGATACTATCCGATGGTTTCAGAATCACCGGAAACTGGAAATTCATCTCAAAATCCATTCCCATGGATGCATCGTAAATCAAAGTGCCCGGATAATCCACCCCGTGCTTTTCACAGAGCTTATAGAATGTCTCTTTCTGCTGCAGGCTGTTCATCAGTTCAAAATCAATGTACGGAGCAATGATATTGTCAGCAAGCTCGCTCTTATGCTTACTGATCAAAGCCACATAACTGTCCCCACATCCGATCAGGACAATCTTTTTATCCGCATGTTTTTTTGCAAAATGATTAACCGTCTTAAGGAAATAATCATCGGTATCGATCTTCGGGTTCGGATGATATTCGATGATCTTACTGTTATAGCTTGGTCCCGTTGGGAATTTTCCGAATATATATGTCTTTACCCGGTATTGTTCATAAAAAGCACGCGCAACACTGTATGTGTTGATATCGCCCCCCAAAAGTACCGGGATAAATTCTTTGTCTTGAAATTTCATGATTTGAAAAACTGCTCCTTCCTGATTGATACATATCACTTGATTATAACGCAGGCGAAGTACCAGTGTCAAGGAATGACCTTCTATTTGTCACATCCATCACCGTCACTTCGCCTCTTTTTTCGCCAGATCACTTGCCTTTACAACGGCATCCTTCCCGTAGCGTTTGCAAATGCTCTCCATTGCAGTATTCAATTTCTTATGCTTTTCAGACAGCTTCGCTCTTTTCGTCTGTTCTGCAACAAACTCTGCATCGAACATACTAATCTGTTCCGGCTGTCCGCTATCCGTAAGCTTAGACGATCGGATACCGAGAAGCCGGATCGGTTCTCCACTCCAGAGTTCGTCAAACAGCCGGCAGGCCTCCTCGTATATCACCTGATCTTCATCAGATGGGCGCGCAAGCTGTTTTTGATGGGATACACTCTGGAACGTCGCGTATTTAATCTCCGTGCTCACCATGCTTGCTTTCTTGCCGGCTTTGCGCAGTCTTCTTCCCACACTCTGTGCGAGTTCGTAAAGCACCTTCACTGCCGCTTCGCGGGTAACTGCATCCTGCGGTAACGTCGTAGAATTTCCGATTCCTTTTGCCGCGGTCTCCTCAGACTGTACGGAAGAGTCATCCATTCCGTTCGCAAATTCCCAGAGCATACGTCCATGACTCTTCAAATGCAATTCCAGAATTGAAGGATCCGTCTGTGCCAGATCTCCAATCGTGGAAATTTCCAGTTTTTGCAGCGTTTCCACACTTGCTCTGCCTGCCATAAAGAGATCCTGCACCGGAAGCGGCCACATCTTCACACGGATCTCTTCCGGAAATAAAGTATGGACCCGGTTTGGTTTTTCAAAATCCGATGCCATCTTTGCCAACAGTTTGTTGCTGGAAATTCCGATATTCACCGTAAATCCAAACATCTCATATATTTTGTCCTTAATTTCAAAAGCGGCCGCCACCGGAGAAGCATATTTTCCTGCAATTCCGGTGAAGTCCATATAGCATTCATCCACACTGACCTGTTCGATCTCCTTCGTGTATCCTCGCAGGAATTCCATCAGTTTTTCGCTATAATTATGGTATAGTTTATGATCCGGCGGCTCCATATGAAGATTCGGACATTTCCGCATGGCATTTGCTACCGGTTCCCCGGTGCGGATTCCGAACTTCTTCGCCGGAATGGATTTTGCCAGAACAACACCATGGCGGGACTTCTGATCCCCGCCAATAATCGCCGGTATCGTACGAAGATCAAGCGCCGCCCCATTTTTCAGTTGATCCACAGCCGTCCAGCTTAAATATGCAGAATTCACATCAATATGAAAAATAATCGGACGCATGATTTTGCCTTCCTGTTAAACTTTTTATAGTTATACTTCTACTTTCTTTTCTTCTTCCATTTCTGTTTCCGCCGTATTTTCCGCTTCTGATTCTGTTTCTTCAACAACTTCTTTTCGCGGTCTTTCGGTACGGAAACTCCTGATTGTCAATTTTTTGATTTCTTTTAACAATTCATCTGTGACTTGTCCTTCTTTTAGACGCCACTTCCAGTTACATCCGAGCGTAGAAGGCTTGTTGATCCTTGCCTCATTTCCAAGTTTCAGATAATCCTGCAGCGGGATCACACAAAGATTTGCACTGCTCATCATCGCGAGCTTAATGATCTCCCAGTTGATTTCTTCCTCCCCGACTTCCTTATCGATATATTCAAAAAGGAATTCTTTCTGTTCTTCCGTGAGTGTCCCAAACCATGAAAGAAGGGTATCATTGTCATGCGTTCCCGTGTATACCACGCAGTTTCTGTCATAAGAATGCGGAAGATATCCCGTATCCTCGTCCGGTTCAAATGCAAATTCCAATACCTTCATATTCGGATAACCACTGTCTGCTACCAGTTTTTCTACGGATGGGGTCATAAACCCAAGATCCTCCGCGATCACTTCCCGCTTCCCAAGTTTCCGCTCTAAAGTCCGGAACAGATCCATCCCCGGTCCTTTCTCCCAATGGCCGCCCATTGCCGTCTCATCGCCAAACGGAATGGAATAATACTCGTCGAAACCTCTGAAATGATCGATTCTCACTACATCATACAACTTGTAGCAGTGCTCCATTCTTCGTGTCCACCATTCATAATCTGTATTCTTATGATAATCCCAGCGATAAAGCGGATTTCCCCACAACTGACCCGTAGCGGAAAATGCATCCGGCGGACAGCCTGCCACAGCAACCGGCAGATTGTCACTGTTAAACTGGAAGAGTTGCGGATTCGCCCATGCATCCGCACTGTCAAACGCAACATAGATCGGAATATCACCAATGATCTTAATCCCCTTATTATTTGCATATTCTTTCAGTTTTGTCCACTGCTGCAGGAATTTAAACTGCAGATATTTATAAAATTCAATTTCGAAATAACAATTTTCCCGATAATAATCAAGCGCAAATCCCCAACGGAGACGGATATCTTCAGCCCATTCATTCCACGCAGCTCCGTCAAAGCGTTCCTTTACTGCCATAAAGAGCGCATAGTCATCCAGCCAGAAAGCATTTTCCTGTATAAACTTCTGAAATTCCGGCACTTCATAAATTTTGCTACGCTCATACGCCTTATAAAGAAGTTTAAATCTTTCTTTGTAAATCTTCCCATAATCTAGACTTTGTGGATCATCTCCAAAATCACAGGCGTCACATTCTTCTTTGGTCAGCACACCTTCCTCGATCAGCTCCTCCAAATCGATAAAATACGGATTCCCCGCAAACGTAGAAAAGGACTGGTATGGTGAATCCCCGTAACTGGTCGGTCCCAGTGGGAGTATCTGCCAGTAAGACTGTCCCGCCTCTGCAAGTTTATCTACAAATTCATACGCCTCTTTTGAAAATGCCCCGATTCCATATTTGGACGGAAGGCTTGTAATGGGAAGTAATATTCCCCCTGCTCTTTTCATCTTTTGTTTCCTCCTGATTCCCGTCTGTATTGTTTCATTTACAGACTTTTCTCCTTTTAAAATCATACCATACATTCCATGTCATGGCTTTACAAAAAACTATACTTGTTTTCTCACTTTTTAGAGGTCTTTCTTCATTTTCCGTACTATTCACACGGATAAGTCATTCCCCACTGTTCTCGGATCGAATCCATCATCTTCATAACACGAAGCGTTTCACTGTGCGGCATCTCCGGACACTCTGTTTTCCCCTCTTCGATTGCCTTCATGCAGGAGATAACTTCATATTCATAGCCGTTGATCTGCTGCGGCCGTTCATATCTGGCAATCATCTTCCGCGCCAGATCAAACACCCTGATTTCTTCACAGTTGTTAATATTCTGCACTTCGATGTATCCCTTATCCCCGTTTATGACACCCTGGCGGTCCGTCTGCGCCAGCATGTCGCTGTGGAGAACTGCCATTTTTCCGTCCGCAAACGTCAGCGTAATGCTGTTCATCCAGTCAATGCCCGCAGGAGAGAGCACCGCTGTCGAAGTAATATTCTGCACGTCTTCATGAAATGCCATAAGAGCAAAATTGATCGGATACACACCCAGATCCAGAAGAGCACCTCCCGCAAGTTCCGGTTTCTGCATACGTTCCACATGCGGAAGTACGTAACCCAGATTCGCGGTCAACGAGGTCACCTTACCGATCACACCACTGTCTACAATCTCATCAATCATCTTTCTGCTCGGCATATATCTGGTCCAGATCGCCTCTGCCAGAAGAAGTCCCTTGTCCTTAGCCATCCGAATCAATTCCTCTGCCTGCTTAGCATTTACGGTAAATGCTTTTTCCACAAGAACATGTTTTCCGTGCTCAAGACACATCTTCGTGTGCTGATAATGATGAGAATGTGGAGATGCCACATACACCAGTTCCACTTCCGGATCTTCCAGCATCTCCTCATAAGAGCCGTATGCCTTCTCAAAATCCCATTTATCAGCAAATTTTTTTGCACGTTCAATTTCACGGCATGCAACTGCATATTTCTCTACCGCATCAATTCCGCTCACCGCTTCTGCCATGCTGTTAGCAATATTTCCCGCTGCCAAAATTGCGAATTTCATTTCCCTTTGTCCCCTTTCTTTGCACCACTAAACTCAGATAAAATTATTGTATCATAGACAAAAAGAAGACGCAAACTCCAAAAAGTCATTCTCATGATTCTTTTCGGGGTCTGCGTCCTATAGAAATCCTTTATGAAATTATTCTGTATTCATTTACTTTACTTCGCGAACTCTCTGCTTCACTCTTGCCTCAAGTTTTCCATCCACCTCATCGATCAGAATGGTGTCTCCGCTTCCCACATTGCCACCAAGGATCAGCCGTGCCGCCAGCGTCTCCACATTCTTCTGCAGATACCGTTTCAACGGTCTTGCACCGTACATCGGATCATAACCACCCTCGACCACATGCTGTTTTGCAGCCTCTGTCAGTTCTACATCCAGCTCCTTATCTTCCAGACGTTTATTCACATCCGCAACCAGAAGATCAATGATAGAGTAAATGTTGTCCTTCGTCAGTGGCCGAAACATGATCGTCTCATCCAGACGGTTCAGAAATTCCGGCCTGAAGTGTGCTTTCAGATCATTCATGACCATCTGCTCTGCTTCCGGCTTGATGCTGCCGTCCTCATCAATACCGTCCAACAGATATGTGGATCCGATATTGGAAGTCATGATCAGGATCGTGTTCTTAAAGTCCACAGTCCTGCCCTGTGAATCGGTGATTCGTCCGTCATCCAGAACCTGAAGAAGCACATTGAACACATCCGGATGTGCCTTTTCCACCTCATCAAACAGAACGACCGAATACGGTTTTCTCCGCACGGCCTCAGTCAGCTGTCCGCCTTCGTCATATCCGACATATCCCGGAGGCGCTCCGATCAAGCGGGATACAGAATATTTCTCCATATACTCACTCATATCGATACGCACCATGTTGTTCTCGTCATCAAACAGGCTCTCTGCAAGTGCTTTGGCAAGCTCCGTCTTACCTACACCGGTAGGGCCAAGGAACAGGAACGAACCGATCGGCTTCGTCGGATCTTTGATTCCTGCCTTGGAGCGGATAATCGCTTCTGTAACCTTCTGCACACCTTCATCCTGACCGATCACACGCTTATGCAGTTCCTTGTCAAGATTAAGCGTCTTACTTCTCTCACTTTCATTCAACTTCGCCACCGGAATTCCGGTCCAACGAGAAATGATCTTCGCGATCTCTTCTTCGGTCACGCTCTCATGAACCAGAGACATATCTTCGTCTTTTACCTTCTCTTCTTCCGCTTCCAGCTGCTTCTGAAGCTGTGGCAGGCGTCCATACTGAAGCTCAGCCGCCTTGTTCAGATCATACTGTTGCTGAGCCGTCTGGATTTCCCGGTTGACCTGTTCAATCTGTTCACGAAGTTTCTGCACGGATTCAATGGAACGCTTCTCATTGTCCCACTGGGCTTTTCGCTTTGCGAACTCTTCCCTGTGTTCTGCCAGATCCTGCTGCAGATGCTGCAGTCTCTCCTGACTTAACCGGTCATCCTCTTTCTTAAGAGCAGCTTCCTCGATCTCCAGCTGCATGATCTTTCGATTCAGCTCATCCAGCTCTGTCGGCATAGAATCCAGTTCTGTCTTAATCAGCGCACATGCTTCATCCACAAGGTCGATGGCTTTATCCGGCAGGAAACGATCGGAAATATACCGGTTCGACAAGGTTGCGGCTGCCACAAGTGCTCCGTCTGTAATCTTGACTCCATGAAATACTTCATAGCGTTCTTTCAGTCCACGCAAAATCGAAATCGCATCTTCCACCGTAGGTTCATCCACAGTAACCGGCTGGAAACGACGTTCCAACGCTGCATCTTTCTCAATATACTGACGATACTCATCCAGTGTGGTTGCACCGATACAGTGGAGTTCACCTCTCGCCAGCATCGGCTTCAGCATATTGCCGGCATCCATAGCACCTTCACTCTTGCCGGCCCCAACGATCGTGTGAAGCTCATCAATGAAAAGAATAATGTTTCCATCGCTATTTTTTACTTCCTCAAGAACCGCTTTCAAACGTTCCTCAAATTCACCACGATACTTCGCACCGGCAACAAGCGCTCCCATATCCAGAGCGAAAATCTTCTTATCCTTCAGTCCTTCCGGCACATCACCACGAACGATTCGCTGTGCAAGGCCTTCCACGGCCGCCGTTTTACCGACACCGGGTTCACCAATCAGAACCGGATTATTCTTCGTCTTGCGTGAAAGAATCCGGATCACATTCCGGATCTCTGCGTCACGCCCGATAACCGGATCCAGCTTCTGCTCTCTCGCACGTTCTACCAGATCCTGTCCATATTTATTCAGTGTATCATACGTTGCTTCCGGATTATCGCTGGTCACTCGCTGATTTCCTCTTACCGTAGAAAGTGCCTGAAGGAATCCCTCTCTCGTCACTCCCAGTTCTCTGAAAAGTGCCTTCATATCCCGGCTGGCATACTTCATAAGAGCAAGGAACAAATGCTCAACGGAAACATATTCGTCTCCCATCTGCTTCGCTTCATCCTCACCGTGAACCAACACATTATTCAGATTCTGCCCGATATACATCTGACCGCCCTGAACCTTCGGACGCTTCCTCAGGGCTTCCTCCACACGGTTGATGATCGTTTCTTTCGAAATCCCCATCTTTTCAAATAATTTCAAAATCAAACTGTCATCGATCGTAAGAAGAGCATATAATAAATGTTCCTGCTCAACCTCCTGATTGCCGTAGTCCATCGCTACTTTCTCGCAGCCCTGAACTGCCGCCATGGAGCTTTGTGTAAATTTGTTAATATTCATAACACACGCCTCCTTTATAAAAACTGATACAAATAGTGTACTCAGAACAACCCTTTTCTTTGTTCTAGTTGCAATATAACACTAATTATTAGCACTGTCAAGGGTTGAGTGCTAATTTTATAAAGAATTTAAACTCCTCATCCATTTCTTCTTTCTAAAAACCACTAGCGACATTCCAAACCTCACGCACTCCTCAAGCGACAAAATGAAATACACATACGGTATCTCCAACTTCCACACAAACGCGCTAAGAAGCCCCAGCGGCACTCCGAAAATCCAGGTTCCGATAAAATCAATCCACATCACATAGTTCGTCTTTCCGCCGCTTCGGATGATACCTCCGCCCAGTAACATATTCTGGACCTTCACCGGCGCAATCAGAGCATAGACGATCAGAAGCTGAACCGCCGTTTTATGAACTTCTGCCTCGACATGATAAATCTGCACATAAAATCTGCTCACTATACAGATAGCTGCCGAAAACGCCAATGATCCACACAGTCCATAAATCATCAGCCTCTTCGCTTCCCAATATGCCCGGTCATATTCTCCCGCGCCAAGCGCCTTTCCAATCAGGATAGCGGCCGCCTGGGACAATCCGCTCAGCGCTCCCATCATCAGTGTCTGGATCGGGATCGTCAGAGTCATGGCAGCACAAGCGGCTGTCCCGATATTACCGTAAATCGCAGCATATATATTTTCCCCAAGACTCCACAAAAATTCGCAGATGATGATCGGGCACAAAATCCTAAGGAACATTTCTGCATATTCTCTTGTCATTCTTCCTTCCGTTTTCAGACGAATCTCATTCTTCCTGCAAAAATGAATTCCAAATCCGATTGTAATCAGGCAAGCCGTCCACTGCGAAATCACGGTTGCTGCCGCAGCTCCTCTTACCCCGAGCTGCGGCAGCCCGATTTTCCCGAAAATAAGCAGATAATTCAAAGCTGTATTCAGAACTGCTGAGGCCATACTCGCATACAGCGGAAACATAGCCGCTTCCATACAGCGCAGCAGCGTTGAGAGGATCGATACGATTGCCATCGGGACAAAGGCCAGCGCCAGAATCCGGAGATATTCTGCTGCTATCCCTCTCGTCACTTCATCCTTCGTGTACAGCCACATAATCTGTCCCGGAAAACACATGCTCACAAAAACCGCAAGCATGGCAAGTCCCAGCGCAAGCTTCAGATTCAGTCGAAAGCTCCGCCCCATCTCGCCCGCATCCTTTTGCCCGATATACTGGGAAATCATGATTCCTGCCACGGCAGCAACCGCCCCCAGAAGCACCGTATACAGCGAAGAAAACTTTCCACCAAGCCCTACGCCCGCTATACTTGCACTTCCCAGTCTGCCGATCATCATCTGATCCACCACACTGAAGGATGCCTGTAAAAGCGACTGCAGTGTGACCGGAACGGCAATTTTTAATACCGTTTTGTAAAATGGTTCTCTGCTATTTAGAGTCTTCACCATATTTTCCTCCACTCTTCTTTTTCAGCTCCATCATTTTCACGCTTCCCCGTTCCACAAGATACACCGGAAGCCGCACCGTCTGCTCATCCCAAATTCCCTGCTTCAATTTACTGAGGAGCCTCACCGCCTGCTTTGCCCTCTCTTTTGTGTCCTGCCGCACACTTGTAAGTTCCGGGCTCACCCTCTCACAGAGCGGGCTGTCGTCAAAACCTGCCACAGAAATATCATCGGGCACACAGATCCCCTGTTCCTGAAGGCTGTGCATCAGTTCCGCCGCGTAGAAATCCGACACAGCAAAGACAGCCGTGTATTCCAGGATCTCTCCCAACCTTTCCCGATACATCCTCTTTCTTGCTTCCTTCTCAAAAGGGATCTGCAGAAATCCCACTTTCAGCTCTCCCAATGCCGCTTTGCAGCCTTCGATCCGTTCTTTATCCATGCAGATATAGTTGTCGGCAATACACAAAACCTTCTCGTGTCCCATCCGCTTCAGATATTCTCCCATCTGCCATCCGCCGTCATAATCATCGATGATCAGATTACAGATGCGCTCCGTCTCCCCAAAATATCCGTCATATACAACAAACGGAATGTGCATGGATTCCCGCCATGTTGGGAATGTATTTTTTCTCTTCCAGCAGTGCCTGCACCCGTTTCACCGTCTCATCCGAGATTTTTTTGGTCTTCCCGTGAATCACATTGGATACTGTCGTCGTACTGAGCCCCAGTTCCTCTGCTATGTCTGCGATCCGCACTCTCCCTTGTTCCATCTCTCTTACCTCTCATTCCATCCGGTTCTCTCCTCAAAACCCTTTTTCGTTTTCATATGATAAAGTATAATAAAAGCCTTGGATTTTCGGAAGGGGTTAAACGCATAACCTATTCCAAAAATCCAAGACTCGATTTGTAAAATATATACAAACCATACAGTTTTCTTTCTTTTTTCTGCCATCCATGTTAGAATAAGAAAGTATGCTTTACGGCATTAATTTCATGTTTGGGGTATGATGATTATGAGTAAAACAAAAACGCTGGACCTGACTTGCGGTCCTATTTTTAAAACACTGGCCGAACTGGCTCTGCCAATTATGGCTTCTTCCTTTCTCGGAACTGCCTACAGCATCACCGATATGGCCTGGATCGGTATGCTCGGATCCAAAGCTGTGGCTGGAATCGGGGTCGGCAGCATGTTTGTCTGGCTGTCTCAGGGGGTTGTTGCACTTGCCAGAATGGGGGGACAGGTTAATGTGGCGCAATGCTGCGGCAGAAATGATACGGAAGAGGCAACTCACTATGCCTCCTGTGCACTCCAGCTTACGATCGTGTTCGCTTTCATTTATTCTGCCTTTTGCCTGATCTTCATGAAACCGTTGCTTTCATTTTTCAATCTGTCCGACGCAGAATCTTATTCTGCCGCCGTAATCTACATGAAAGTAACCTGTGGGCTCATTCTGTTTTCTTTTCTGAATCTTACACTGACCGGACTCTTTACGGCCCAGGGAGATTCCCGGACTCCCTTCCTTGCCAATCTGATCGGGCTGGTCGGCAATATGATCCTGGATCCGCTGCTGATCTTAGGTATCGGTCCCTTCCCACGGTTGGAGGCCATGGGTGCCGCCATCGCGACCGTAACAGCACAATTCCTTGTTATGTCGGTGATGATGATCCATATTTTTCTTCCGAAAAGCGGAAAAAATATTTTAAAGCATGTAAAGCTATTCTCCCTCAGTCCACGCAAATACTATCGTTCCATCTGCAGAATCGGGATCCCGACGGCACTTCAGAGCAGTCTGTACTGTATGATCTCCATGGTACTGACCCGCATGATCTCCGGATTTGGAGCCGCCGCAGTCGCGACACAGCGTGTTGGAGGGCAGATCGAATCTCTCTCCTGGAATACCGCAGATGGTTTCGGGGCAGCATTAAATGCATTTGTGGGGCAGAATTATGGTGCAAAAAAATCAGACCGAATCCGCAAAGGCTATTCTATTTCCCTGCGTATTCTGGTAATATGGGGCGCACTGATCAGTGCTGCATTTATTTTCCTTCCGACTCCGATCTCCCGCCTGTTCTTCCATGAAGCAGAAGCCATCCATATTTCCGCCGAATATCTGGTCATTCTTGGTTTCAGTGAAATCTTTATGTGTGTAGAACTCATGACGGTCGGTGCACTCTCCGGTCTCGGGAAAACAACACTTTGCAGTGTAATCAGCATAACCCTTACCGGAGCCCGAATTCCCCTCGCCATGTTCCTTACCAGTATCGGAATGGGATTATCCGGAATCTGGTGGGCCCTGACGATTTCATCCATCGCCAAAGGAATTCTCTTCTACCTGACGTTCAAATATACGGAGCGGAAACTATAATATGCTTTTGCTTGCGAAATATTCCCTGGTATTCTATACTGAAAATATAGTCACATTTTGTCGAATATCATCGATGAGGGGGAATACGATATGGCAAGGGGAGCACGAAAACGTAAATCGAAAAAACGAAATAAAATTATTTATATTCTTTTACTGATACTTCTTTTACTGGTGATTCTGGATGGTTTTGCTGTCAAAAGCTGGATATCTGAAACTAGACAGACGAAGGAAACACCACCGGTTTCTGCCTCGGCAAAAGATTCCGAAACAGCGATTCAGGCTGCAGACACTTCGGATGCAGTCACAGAAGCTGCCCTTTCCACGAAAGAAGTATCTTTGATGGCAGTCGGCGATAATCTGATCCATACTGCAGTTTGGCAGTCCGGCCTGCAGTCTGACGGCAGTCATGACTATACGCTTCTCTACAGTAACCTCGCACCCTATCTGGAGACATGTGACCTGAAAGTCATCAATCAGGAAACCATCTTCGGTGGTGATGAAAAAGGGCTCCGGGATTACCCGGTCTTCAACTCTCCCGAGGCGATTGGCGACACTCTGGAGGAAGTCGGATTCAATGTTGTCCTGCATGCTTCCAACCACGGCTTTGACATGGGTCTGGACGGATTACTGAACTGTGTTTCATTCTGGAAGACCAGCCATCCCGCCATGACGGTCCTGGGCATTTATGAAACCCGGGAAGAACAGTCCCAGATTCCGGTGCTCGAGATAAACGGAATTAAATTTGCACTGCTGAATTATACATACAGCCACAACGCAGAAACCTTCAGCACAAAGGCTGAAGGCCATCTGAATATGCTATGTAATTATGATGCCAATTCGCGTTACATCGATTTTAACACGATTCATCCGCAGGTTCTTGACGATATCCGCCGCGTAGAATCGATGGCTGATTTTACCATCGTATTTCCGCACTGGGGCATCGAATACACAATGGAAGCAACTGCTCAGGAGATTACCTTTGCGAGTCAGATGGCTGAAGCCGGTGCCGACCTGATCATCGGAACACATCCTCACGTCATTCAACCTGTAGAATGGGTCACCGCCGATAACGGGAACCGCGCGCTTTGCTATTATTCTCTGGGCAATTATACCTCTGCCCAGGACGGTGTTGCCCAAATGCTTGGCGGCATGGCCAATCTTACCATCGTACAGGACGAATCCGGCACCTATATCCGCGAGGACAGTATCAAGGCAATTCCGTTAGTGACACATTTTATTTATCCCGGATGGACCGGGTCCAGTGTCGTAGAAAGCACCTATCTTCTGGACCATTATACAGAAGAACAGGCCGCAAAACACGGACTTCGCAATGCCTGGGGTATCATTCTGACAAAAGACGAATTACTGTCTCTGGCACAAAATACATTTGGAGAATATCTCAGCATGGAATAACCCATGCCGAGATATTTGTTTTTCGATCGATTTATTTAAACCGTCATCCTCTTCGCATCTTCCATTTCCCAAAGGGATCTGTGATTCTCACATTTTTCCAGATCCGGACACTCACCTCTTACATACGCATAAACCGGCTCCCGATGCTCATATTCCGCAATCACCTGATCCAGTTTTGCCAGCATTCTCTCTTTGTCTTTCGGAAGTGTTCCTTTTACTCTGACTTCAATAAAATCGTGAAATCCGTCGTACAGGATCTCGTTCCCTTTCAGATGTTCCAGCAGGCAGCGTTCTTCACGCAGGTTTTCCACTTCATCGGCAGGCACGAACGTGCCGTCTTCAATATGTCGGTACAACGGCACTTCCTTATGAAGAAACATCGAAAAATTCACCACATGTCTTGGATGCGTGCGGTTCAGGAAGTCCGCAAGTGCTTCTGCATTTTCCGTTCCTCTTCCCTTACCGGCAACTCCCGTCATGATATGCGCATCAAACAGCATCCCAGCCTTCTGGATTCTTTCGATCGCAGCTATCGCCTGTTCCTGATCATGATCCTTCTCCATAAACTTCAGAACATCATCCAGGCCGCTTTCAATTCCCAGATAAAGATGACGTACCCCGTTCTTATATAACAGTTCCAGTTCTTCTTCCGATTTTCTCAGGATGCTGGTGACGGTTGCATCCATATTAATGCAATAACATTCTGGGAAATATACGTGGATCTTGTCCAGAATCTCCATCAAATGTTCCGTTTTCAATCCGAACGCATTTCCGTCTCCCAGAAAAATCTTTTTCGGATTTCCACCCAGTTCAGCGACTCTTTTAAGTTCTTCCTCAATCTGCTCCATCGGCAGTTCCCTGTACTTCAGATGCCGGAATAAATTGCAGAACTTGCACCGGTTATAAGAACACCCTACCATAACCGGAAGCATAAATGACGCTCTCTCCATAGGAGCACGGCATATCTGACCTTCATAATTCATATTCATTCACCTCACATACTGACGCTTTCATTCGTTCTTACACAGACCTTTTGCTTTTCTGCTTTCAGTATAAATTCATTTTCCTCTCAGGTCAATTGCATACCTGATTTTCTTCGCAAATCCCGTCATTCCATATCGGTATATTCAAAAATTGAAGGAGAAAACCATGTCTGATTATTATATTGCAACGATACCGAAAGATGATATCCGGGTCAACCGGCAGATCGATCAGCTTCTCACTGCAGAGGGCATACGGCGCGACGCCCATCTGGACTACACCTGCGCCATGTTTGATGAAGACCTAAATGTCATTGCAACCGGAAGCTGCTTCGGCAATACCCTGCGCTGCATGGCAGTGAGCAGTGTCCATCAGGGAGAAGGTCTCATGAACCAGATTGTGTCCCACCTCATGGAAGTACAGTTTGAACGTGCAAATACACATCTGTTTCTCTATACCAAATGCAGCTCTGCCTAATTTTTCGGCGATCTTGGTTTTTATGAGATTGCGCGCATTGATGAACAGATCGTTTTCATGGAAAACCGCAAAACCGGATTCTCCCGCTATCTTCAGAAACTTTCTTCTGAGAAAAAAGATGGAACTCGCGTTGCGGCACTGGTTATGAACGCCAATCCTTTTACATCCGGTCATCAGTATCTTGTCGAAAAAGCCGCCTCGGAAAACGATGTTCATCCACTATTAAAAGAAAGGAAGGTAGGATAAAACCATGCAAGGATACGAAGTAACTTTACCTGAAATGCTTGCCTGCCGTGAACACCGGGCACTTCTTCAGCAGGAACTGATTGCCAGATATCATTGCCCTGTTATTTCTTTTTGTATGAATATTCCCGGTCCCATCAAAACAACTCCACAGATACGTTCTGCTTTTGAACATGGATTAAAAATTCTTGAAGAGCAGCTTACTTTACAGAAAATTCCGGTTTTAGAAGCCATTCCGATTCACGAAGTCACCGGAGATGAATGGATCGCCGCTCAAATTTCCTGCCAGCTCCATCAAGACACTTGCTACACAGATTGAAGAAACGGATTGCTTCGGCCGCCTTTTTGACATCGATGTAATTGACATCACCGGCGAAAAGCTCTCCAGACCCATCTATCGCAAATGTCTGATCTGCGGCAGACAGGCGCAGGAATGTGCCAGTTCCAGACGCCATTCTGTCAAAGAAATGCAGGATAAAATTGAAGAAATTCTTGAAAAAGGGATGTAGCTTAAAGCCACATCCCTTTTTTAATATTTCCTATATGATAAATCTATAAATCATTCTAACCCCGATCTTCCATCGCCACAAAATCTTCATGATGCCCCACATATTTATAGGCAGGACGAATGATCTTATTGGCATTGATCAGCTCTTCCAGACGATGCGCACTCCATCCAGGCATACGCGCAATCGCGAAAATCGGCGTAAAAAGCTCTTCCGGTATACCAAGCATAGAATATACAAACCCACTGTAGAAATCCACATTTGCACATACATTCTTGAACAGTTTGCGATGTTCCATAATCAGCTTTCCTGCAAGCCGTTCTACCATTTCATAAAGTTCGAACTCTTCTGTACGTCCCTTTTCTTCTGCCAGTTCCTTCGCAAATTTCTTCAAAATCACTTCTCTTGGATCAGACAGCGTATACACTGCATGTCCCATACCATAAATCAGGCCTGTACGGTCAAAGGCCTGTTTGTCCAGAATTTTCTGAAGATAATCAGATACTTCCTCTTCGTTCTTCCAGTCCTTCACATTGGCCTTGATATCTTCAAACATCTTCTGCACTTTCAGATTCGCGCCACCGTGACGCGGCCCTTTCAAAGATCCAATGGACGCTGCCACAGAGGAATATGTATCGGTTCCTGACGAAGAAACAACGTGCGTCGTAAATGTTGAGTTATTACCACCACCATGCTCTGCATGCAGAATCAGCGCAATATCCAGGACTTTTGCCTCGAGCTCTGTATAGTCACCATCCGGTCTGAGCATCAGAAGCATATTTTCTGCAAGTGACAGTCCTTTCCTCGGATTTTTAATAAAAAGTGAATCATCCTTCCTGAAATGACGATAAGCGTGATACGAATATACCGCAATCAGTGGAAGTTTTGCAATCAAACTCAACGACTGACGCAGCACATTATCCGGTGAAATATTTTCCGGATCTGAATCATAGGTATAAAGCGTCAAAATGCATCTTTGCATAGAGTTCATAATATTCGCATTGGATGCCTTCATGACTACATCGCGAACAAATCTACCGCTTAGATTTTCAAGTTCGAACATTACTTTTAGAAACATATCCAGTTCTTCTTTAGTAGGAAGCTTACCAAACAAAAGCAGATAAATCGTTTCTTCAAATCCAAACCGTCTTCCTTCCAGCCCCTTCACAAGATCATTAACATTGATCCCTTGATAATAAAGCGTCCCTTCCGCCGGAATTCTCCTTCCGTTTATCAGATTAAAGCCGCTTACATCAGACACTTCGGTCAACCCTGTCAGTACACCCTTACCGGCAGAGTCACGCAATCCTCTTTTTACATCATATTCTATATACAGGTTCGGGTCGATATGATGCATCTTCATCAATTCTTCTGTAAGGACTTCCATATCTTTTTTCAGTATACTTGGTTCTTCCATATCCATCATTTCATTCTCTGCCATATACGTACCTCCTGTTTAAACAAAATTTCTTATTATTCTACACGAAACTTCATAAGAATACAATCACTTTTTGCAATTTCCATGCTATTTTTATGCATAATTTTAATTTTTTATCAGAAAACGCAGCTAAAATCATTGTCTTTCTGCAATCGCAACGGATTTTTCCGGCATATTATCTTGTTTTCACCCACGAACTTTCTGTGAATTTTTTTAATATCTCTTGTGTCTTTTCCAGAAACATATTAGAATAAAAACACTGGAGGAGGTGTTAATATGAATGAAGAAACCAAAAAGATCCAGAATGATAATGCAGAAATATTTGACAACGATTTTGAAGTAACCTGTGACGGTGATTTTCCTGATCTACCTTCGGACCTTGGAAATGATGCCTATAAAGATGTACTATCAAAGTTATCCGAACTGGATGATGAAGAGAGTATCGATTACCTGGAAGTAAATAAAACAAGAACCCTCCCATTTTCGAAAACGGTTCAGGATTACATGAAATCAGACAGCAAGACTTCCGATCCAGATCAGACATCGAAAAACAGTTCTGCCGGAAAACGTTTTCTCAGCAACGAGTGGTTGTATGCCACTGTTTTTGTCGTTGTCCTTATCATTTTAGCTGCTCTTGCTTACATGATCCGCTGATGCAAAAGACAGAAAGTGCCATCTCTTTACCGGAGATTTCACTTTCATTTTAGATTATTTATTAGAAACGTCTATCAGAATTGAATAAGATTTATCTCCTTTGATTGGATTTCGTGATGCATCTTTTTATATTACAACTATAGCACAAAATGCTCCGTATTGGAGCATTTTGACATATTTCGATACTATACTACAAAAAAAGAGTTTTTTCGATACACGCTATCCCTTAAACCGATATCCAACTCCGACTTCTGTCAGAATAAACTGCGGATTTGTCGGCTCTTTCTCAATCTTTCTTCTCAGAGCCGCCATAAACACCCTGAGATTTCCTGACTCAACTCCTTGACTGCTTCCCCATATCTCACTCAGAATATACCGGTGTGTCAGAACCTTTCCCCGGTTTTCGATCAGAAGATTCAGGATCTTATATTCCAATGGCGTCAAATGCACTTCATCACCGTCAATCATGACCAGATGCTTTTCCCTATCCACCGTCAGGTAATCACATACAAAAACAGGATCAGTTTCTTCCTGCTGCTGAACAGAACTTTTTCGAAGGCCAACCCGAATTCTCGCCATCAGCTCTCCCATATAAAATGGCTTTGTCACATAATCATCTGCCCCCATATCCAGTGCCTCAATCTTCTGCTGTTCTTCCTGACGGGCACTGACCACAATAATTGGAATCTGTGAGATCTCCCGGACTGCTTTCAGTACATCCATGCCGTCTCCATCCGGAAGTCCCAGATCAAGAATAACCATATCCGGACGATTTGCATAAAAAAGACTGATTGCCTCTTCAACCGTCTTGGCGATATAAAAGCCATAATTTTCTTTCTTTAGACTCATTGAAATAAAATTAATGATGTATTTATCATCCTCAACGAGTAAAATATGTCGTTTATCTTCCATCCGTATTCACCTGCTCTGCATTCAGCCAGAACACAAAACGTGCTCCGCCTTCCTTTCGGTTTTCTGCGTAAATTTCTCCTCCGTGTGCTTCAATAACAGCACGACAAATAGCAAGCCCGAGACCGATGCCGCGTTTACCATCTTCTCTGCCTGCTCCCTGTGTAATAAATTCGTCGAAAATATTTGGTAGTATTTCTTCCGAAATTCCCTCTCCTTCATCCTCGACAGCAAAAAACATTTTTTCTTTTTCATAGGAAACCGTGATCCAAATCCGGTCTCCCTCAACTGTATGCTTCATGGCGTTGTCAAGAAGATTAATGATCACCTGTACCATCATCCTTCCATCCATAGAGGCCACGACCAGTTCATCTGGCAGTTTTACTTCAAACTGCCTCTTATCACGCAGGCCGATGACATGCGTTGCCGCCTCATAAATGATGTCATCCACTACTTCCGGCTGTTTTGTGATAAAGGACTGACCGCTCTCAATCTTAGTCATACTCAGGATATTCTCCATCGTCTTCATAAGCCAGACTGCCTGCTCCTGTATCTCTCCCGCCAGTTCCTTTCTCATACCGGCATCCATTTCTTCCGCCTCAACCAAAAGTCCGGCATCCCCCAGAATGCCGGTAAGTGGTGTTCTGAAATCGTGTGAAATACTTCGAAGCATACTGCTCTTCAGCCGTTCTCGCTCCATCTGCGCTTTTGTGTCTTCTGTGATCTTCATCTGTTTTCTGAAGCGCACCGTTAGAGTCGATGATATAAATGCCGCCACCAGAAAGAAGACCATCAACACAACATCATTCTGATTCATAATCGCAAATGTATGTACAGGAATCGTAAAGAAATAATTGAACATCAATACACTAAGAACTGCAGCCAGTGCACCATAAAAATACCCGGTCGTACAGACTGTGACCAGAAGCACACCCACAATGTAGATCATGAGTACATTTTCTTTTCCGATTCCCGCTTCTGCAAGCACGATAGAAAATCCTGTAGCAAGCAGCAGGATTCCGATAGATCGCCCTGCATACTTTATTACTTCTTTTTTTCTATTCATGCTTACTATTTTCCCATACTGGCAAGTAACCTGTCAATATCTTTTGTAAGTCCGACCACCATTAAATGGTCATCTGCTTTCATAATGTAATCTGTTCTCGGCAATACAACCAGTTCACTTCCCGCACGAATACCGAAAATATTAACATGATATTTAGCCCGAATATTCGCTTCACCTATGGTATGTCCGATCCACTCTTTTTTAGGCTGAATCTCAAATATTGAATAATCCTTACTGAGCTCAAAATAATCAAACACATGATTTGCACTGTATTTTACTGCCAGACGTTCTGCAATATCGCGGTCCGGATAAAACACCTCGTCCGCTCCGTTTCGTAGCAGGAATTTAGCATGAATATCCCGGTTTGCTTTACTGACCACATGTTTCGCCCCCAGCTCTTTCACCAGGCTGGTAATCTCCAGACTACTCTGAAAATTAGAACCGATACATACAAAGCAAATATCAAAATTCCCGACTCCCAGACTTCTTAAAACCTCTTCATTTGTACAATCTCCCACTTTTACCGATGTCGCTATGGAAAGAAGATCCTCTGTCTTTGCCTCATCCCGATCAATAATCATTACTTCATTACCAAGTTTTACCATATCCGCACACAGATGATGGCCAAATCTTCCCAATCCGATAATCAAAACCGATTTCATATTCCCTTCTCCTTTTCCCCATTATCCAATCGTAATCTGTTCCACCGGAAGTTTCACCGGTGCATCATGTTTATGTCCTCTCAGTGACAGTGCAAATGTCAGACTGCCGATTCTTCCGCAGAACATCAGAAAAATAAGTACCAGTCTGGAACTCTGGCACACCCCTCTGGTAATACCGGTCGACATTCCTACGGTTCCAATTGCCGAAAGCACTTCAAACAGTGCCTCTGAAAAAGCAAATACCGGCTGTCTCGCCATAATATACGTCACTGCTATGATTGAAAGAAACAAATTAGTACAAAGAACGACACTGGCTTTGCGGATCGCCCCATCATCCAATCGTCTGTTAAAAACATTACATCCTGATTCCTGACGGAGATTTGCCCGAACAAACACCAACAGTACCACAAGGGTCGATGTCTTGATTCCGCCTGCTGTGGATCCCGGACTTCCTCCGATAAACATCAGCACCATCGTCACAAACCTGCTTCCTTCGGTCAACGCCCCCGTATCTGTTGTATTAAATCCGGCAGTACGCGCTGTGATCGAATTAAAAAAAGAACACCAGATCTGTTCTCCCAAGGGAATCCCGCTCAATACATTATGACGCTCCATTATGAAAAACAATACTGCGCCTGTCAAAATCAAAGCGACTGTTGTAGAAATTACAATTTTTGTATGTAAACGAAATCGTTTCCACTCAAACTTATGGACTGACAAATCATCCCATACAAAGAATCCGATTCCTCCGACTACGATCAGTGTCATAACCGTTAGGTTGACAAGCCAGTCGCCTGAATATCTGGTCAGAGAATTATATGCTCCCGTGCACCCCATCAGATCAAATCCGGCATTACAAAACGCCGAAACCGAATGAAAGATTCCATACCAGATTCCACGCCAGACCCCAAATTCCGGCACAAAACGAATCATAAGGATGAGTGCTCCGGCTATTTCAAAAAATGCAGTTCCTTTGATTATTTTCTTGGCAAGCTTAACGATTCCTCCAATCTGCAGGCTGTTGATACTTTCCTGCAAGATTCCCCTTGTTCTCAACCCGATCTTTCTCCGAAGCAGAATCGCCATATAAACACCCAATGTCATAAATCCCATACCACCAATCTGGATCAGGATAAGGATGATCACTTGTCCGAAAAGCGACCAGTGCTGCCAGGTATCAACCACCACAAGCCCTGTCACACATGCAGCAGAGGTCGATGTAAACAGTGAGTCCGCAAATGATGTCCATACTGCATCCCGCGAAGAAACCGGGAGCATCAACAAAATGCTCCCAGCCAGAATAATCAACATATATCCAAACACAATCATCTGTGTCTGCGTCAACTTTTTATAAAAAAACTTCATTGTATTTCTTCCCCTTGCGTATTCTCTTTCTCTTTCAGCGTATTCAGCGTATCAAGAAATGAATCCAGCTTTTTCATCAGACGCATTCCAAAAAAGAAAAGAAATCCTGCCAGCAGAAGAACCACAGCAACAGCAATTACCGGAAACATACTCTCACCGCCCCAACTTCACTCACTTATAACCAGTATTTCCCGAATAACAGGTTACATACATGATACACTGCCATGTGTTAAGATTGTGAAAAGATTCTTCGGAATGCGTTAATTTTATGTTGGTAATCATTCTATATTGCATTAAGACAATCTGTATTTTCATCCACAGCAACAGCCTTGACTAGCCTTTTTATTAATCGTATAATAAAATTCAAGAACCAGTAAAACAGAAGGGACGAAATACTATGAGAGCTTATGAAAGATTTTTAACCTACGCTGCGATCCGCACACCCAGTGATGAAAACAGCACAACTTCTCCTTCCAGCAAATGTCAGTTTGAGCTGGCAGATCTGTTGAAAGATGAAATGCTTGCAATCGGCATTGCGGATGCCCACGTAACTGAATACTGCTATGTTTACGGCACGATTCCCGCGACACCGGGTCTGGAGAGCAAACCTAAGATCGGCTTTATTGCACATATGGATACTGTTTCCGATTACTGTGATCACGATATCAAACCGATTGTACATGAAAACTATGACGGAGGTGATCTGGCGCTCGGGACCAGCGGACGTACGCTGTCTGTTAAAGATTTTCCTCATTTACCTTCGCTGAAAGGTCGCACCCTGATCACAACAGACGGCACAACCGTACTTGGCGCGGATGACAAAGCGGGCATTGCAGAGATTATGACCATGGCTGAGCGCCTGATCAAAGAAAATATTCCTCACGGAACCATCTGTATCGCATTTACCCCCGATGAGGAAGTCGGTGCCGGAACTGCACATTTTGATGTAGAAAAATTCGGAGCCGATTTTGCCTACACACTGGACGGAGATTCCGAAGGCGAGATTCAATATGAAAATTTCAATGCATGCAAAGCCGATTTTGAAATCACCGGTTTTGGCGTCCATCCCGGATCCAGCAAGGACACCATGATCAATGCATGCCTTGTTGCCATGGAGATCAACCAGATGCTTCCAGGATGCGAAACCCCGCGCGGAACAGAAGATTACGAGGGCTTCTTCCATCTTACAAACATGTCCGGTGATGTTACGAGCGCAGAACTTCATTACATTATTCGCGATCACGATAAGGACTACTTTGAGATGCGCAAAAATACCCTTCGTCTGATCGAGAAGGATCTGAACGCCAAATGGGGCGAGGGAACCGTCAAACTGACCATTACCGAACAGTATAAAAATATGTCCGAAATCATTGCAGGCTGCATGCACTTAATTGAAAATGCAAAACAAGCATGTGTAAATGCGAATGTTGCCCCGCAGATTCTCCCGATCCGGGGCGGCACAGACGGCTGCCAGCTCAGCTTCAAAGGCCTGCCGTGCCCGAACCTTGGAACCGGCGGTCATGCATATCACGGACCATATGAGCACATTACCGTAGAAGGTATGGATCAAGCGACCGACATTGTATTAGAACTTGTTAAGATTTATGCAAAATAGGAACAGCGAAAACGCGCCATCATCGGCGCGTTTTTCTTAATATATATTCCTTAACGTATTTCCATTTCGTTCTGCCATTCCCTGATCTGTCCGAGAATAATATTCATCAGTTTCGTCCGCGCTTCCACACTGGCCCATGCCACATGCGGCGTGATCAGAAGCTTCCGGCTGTCCTTGATCTTGAGAAGCGGATTATTTTCACTCATCGGTTCTTTGCAGAGCACATCCAGTCCTGCCGCAGCAATCTCCTCATTTTCCAGAGCATCGCACAAATCCTGTTCCCTCACGATCGGCCCACGCCCCAGATTCAGAAAAATGCTGCTCTTTTTCATCTTCCGGAATGCCTCTGCATCCATAAGCCCCTCCGTATATTCATTTAAAGGCGCATGTACTGAAACAATATCCGATTCCCCAAGAAGCGTTTCAAAATCAACCTGATGATAGCCTTCCTGAGGAGCGGCCCCAGATGGCGAACAATAGATTACTTTTGCCCCGAAGGCTTCCGCGATCCCGGCAACTCTTCTCCCGATATTGCCAAGTCCGATGATCCCCCACGTTTTCCCCGAAATCTCATGAAAATGCTCTGCAAAATGTGTAAAGATCGTGTCATTCACATAGCGTTCTTCCTTCACGTAATCGTCGTAATACCGCATCTTTTCCAGCAGATAAAGAAGCATCGCAAATGTATGCTGCGCCACCGTCTCCGTAGAATATCCGGCCACATTTCTCCAGGCTATTCCTCGCTTTTCCAGGTACTCCTTATCCAGATTATTGGTTCCTGTCGCTGTCACGCAGACCAGTTTCAATTTCTCAGCTTCACCGATGGTCTGCTCATTGATCTGCACTTTGTTCAGAATGATCACATCCGCATCCCGAACCCGGTCAGGCACCTCTTCCGATTTAGTAAAACCATATTTTACAACTTCACCCAATGCATCATAACTGGATAAATCAATGTCATCTCCTATTGTTTTTACGTCCAGAAATACGATTTTCATATTCAAGTTTCCTCCTGCAATCTTTCTTTATCCTGTTACTATACTTATTATAGTAACACATTTTCCTGTCGGAAGTGTTGACATTTTCACATTTTTGATTGTATAATTGAGTCAATAAGAGCATTTGCGGATTATATTTTCCCTCTGGGGTCATGATATAATTTGCAGATGTTTTTTTTTGGTTATAATCTAAATATACCTCGGAATATTCCCTTCATTCCAGGTGTTTGCATAGGAGGAATTGTCATGAATAAAAAGAAAAACATGAATCTCGCCATTGATATTCTGGTGGATATCGTCGGAGGTATTTTGATCGCAATCGGGGTTTATAATTTCGCCGCTGCCGCCAAATTTCCCATGGTAGGTTTCAACGGGATCGCACTGATCTTCTATCATCTTTTCGGCTGGCCGATCGGTACAACTGCTTTGCTGCTCAACATCCCTGTTGCCTTATTTACCTTCCGTATCCTGGGACGAAGTTTTTTCCTTCGTTCGGTTCGTACTATTTTTATTACTTCATTTATTATCGATGCTATTGCGCCCCTGTTTCCGATCTACACCGGTGACCGGCTTCTGGCAGCCATCTGCTGTGGTGTCCTTTCCGGACTGGGCTACGCCATGATCTACATGCGGGACTCTTCCACCGGTGGCTCTGACTTCATTACGATGTCCATCCGGGTACTGAATCCTCACCTGACGATCGGCAACATTACATTCGCCATGGACGCATTCATCGTACTTCTGGGAACCGTTCTCGTATCCAGAGACATGGACAGCCTAATCTACGGTGTAATCGTGAGTTACCTGATGTCTATCGTTGTAGATAAGACCATGTATGGTATCGACCGTGGAAAAGTTACTCTGATCGTAACCGAACACGGCCCGGAAGTGTGCGCGAAAATCGATGAAATCCTTGGCCGCGGCTCCACGATCCTCAAGGGAATCGGAAGCTATTCCAAACATCAAAAAGATGTGGTCATGTGCGCATGCAATAATAAACAAATGTACGGGATTCGTAAGCTCGTAAAAGAAATTGATAAAAAGGCATTTCTGGTGATCATGGAATCAAATGAAGTGGTGGGGGAAGGATTTAAGGAAGAGTAGGTAAAATTGGAATGGGGTGGAAGATCTGGGGTCCGCGGCAAAGAGAGGGGGCAATCGCTGCGACGTTCCGGCGCCTGCGACTCCATGTGCCAATCTGTAAGGAAAACCGGCAGTCGGGGAACGCCCCTCCTGCCGGTTTTTCTAACATCTTGGCTCATGTATTCTCCGGTCGCTTCCACTTAACCTCCGCGCTTGCCCCTCTCCTTGCCGCTCCCTCAAATGTTTCACACATTCGCAATTTTATGCGGCTGCGCGCCGCAAGGGCGCTTAGCGCATGTTCTGGACGGGAATGAGTTCCTATAGTCTGAATGAATCATTCAACCTAGTACACCGAAAAATAATCTTGAACCCTCCCCCCACCTAAGATAAGAGTAGCGTTATGAGGGAGTAACGTACAAACGCTCAACCTACTTCCGTCTTGAGTGAGCGCCGTCGAAACGAGGTTCGGGGGTGGGATGCGGAGGTTAAGCGGAGGGGTCCGTCAGAATTCATGCCAAAAAAATAGAGTCTGAGACAGAAGACCCATTGGTCGACTGTCTCAGACTCTTAAATTATTGTGCATGAAGTCGAAGACCCCGAAGCATCGGAGCATCCCATCCCCGAACCTCGTTTCGACGGCGCGGACTCCCCCACTTCGTTTCGACGGCGCGGCTTTAACCTACGACATTAAATCCTCTGTAATAGACTTCAGATTCAGGAAGTTTGTCAAATAATCGCTTGTTCCTGTCTTAGCATCGGTTCCGGACATATTAAATCCTCCGAATGGATGCTGAAGTACGACTGCTGCCGTAGATTTTCTGTTGAAGTACAGGTTGCCTACCTGGAACTGTACTTTTGCTTTCATGATGTTTTCGCGGGTTTCGCTGTATACGGAACCTGTCAGACCATATTCAGTCTGGTTTGCGATGTCGAGTGCTTCGTCGAAAGAATCCACTTTGATCACTGCAAGTACAGGTCCGAAGATTTCTTCGTTTGCAATTCTTGCATCTCTCTTAATGTCACGTACAACAGTCGGATCGATGTAGTATCCTTCTGCGTCACTGTATGTACCACCGAATACGATGTTTCCTTCTCCGCGTGCCACTTCAATGTAGCCTTTGATTCTGTCGAAGGAAGCCTGGTTGATAACCGGTCCCATCGGAGCATTGCTTCTTCCGGAAGCCTGAGCTTCTTTGAGTGCTTTTGCTTCTTCTACTACTGCATCAACGAGTTCATCGTATACATCGCTCATGACGATTGCTCTTGAGCATGCAGAACATTTCTGTCCCTGGAAAGAGAATGCTGCGTTTGCGATTCCCTTTGCGGCTTTCTTGATATTTGCTGTTGAATCAACGATGATTGCGTTCTTTCCGCCCATCTCGGCAACGACACGTTTGATCCATTTCTGTCCTTCGGAAATCTTTGCCGCATGTTCGTTGATACGGCATCCTACTGCTTTAGATCCGGTGAAATTGATAAATCTGGTCAGCGGATGTTCTACAATGTAATCTCCGATCTCAGATCCTGATCCGGGGATATAGTTCACAACGCCTGCCGGAATTCCTGCTTTTTCGCAAAGCTCGATAAACTTGTAAGCAACGATCGGTGTGTCGGAAGACGGCTTACATACGATCGTATTACCTGTCACAACTGCCGCCGCAACCATACCCCCGAGAAGTGATAACGGGAAGTTCCACGGCGGAACAGCCACACCGACACCGATCGGGATGTAGATACATTTTGTATATTCATCGGTCGGTACAAGTTCCAGACCTTTATCCAGTTCTGCCATATGCATTACATAAGAATTAATGAAATCAAGCTGTTCACAGAGCTCTCCGTCAGCTTCGCCCCAGTTCTTTCCACTTTCTTCCACATTCCATGCGTCAATGATGAAACGGTTCTCATCCAATAATACAGCAAGTCTTCTCAGGCAGCGGATTCTCTCTTCTACCGGAGTCACACTCCATGTCTTAAACGCTTCGTTCGCTGCGAGAATCGCTTTTTCTGCAAGCTCCTGGCTGCAGGAACATGCGTATCCAAGCACTTCTTTCGTTGCAGGAGATAAAGAAGTAATCTTCTTCTCTGTCTCAATTCTTTCTCCACCGATGATCAGCGGATATACACTGCCCTTTTCAGCATCAATCTGCTGAAATGCCTCTTCCATTTTCTTTTTATTTTCTTCAAGTGAGAAATCTAATTCTGCGGCATTCTTAAATCCTTTCAGCATTCTTTCATACCTCCTGATTGTATACTATTATACAAATCATTGTAGCAATAAATATTTCTCGCGTCAATCAAATATATTATGAAATTATTCTGAAATATGTTCAAAAATGAATTTTTTCAGAATGATGATTGCTTTTCAGAGGTCAAAAATCCTATAAGCATTACGAGCGCGCCGCCGACAATTGCGAGATCTGCAAGATTGAACGTGATATCCGTCAGTTTTTTATGTGGTGTCCTGATTGCCAGATAATCGACCACATACCGTCTTTTCACGCGGTCGTATGTGTTGCTTACTGCCCCTCCGAGCATAAGCGCAACACCCGCTTTTTCCATCCGGCATCCCGGTTTCTTGAGCAGAAATGCCTGCCAGAGCATCATGATTCCCAGAGCAAAAACAGATGCGAGCTGAACGAACAGCGGATAACGCTCCAGACGATTCATGATCATTCCTTTGTTATGAACCTTCCGGAGTATCCCTCTTTTCTGCAGAATATTCCGTTCTTCATTTGACTTTACATGTTTTTCTATATACTGTTTCACCCCCAGGTCCACCCCTGCAACAGTCACGATAATAAGAAAACACAAGACTGCCATGCTCTACTCTCCTTTGATACGTGAAATAGTTCGATTCAATTCCTGAATCTTTTCTTCCCGTTTTTCGATTTCTTCACAAAAAGAAAGATATTCTTCTCCAACTTCTTCTGCATTTTTAAAATGCTCATACACCTTTTTCCCGATATCCGCAAAATCCCGGCTGTTCTCACGTTTCAGCGAATAGATATCTCCTTTCAGCTTCTGGATCTCCAGAGTATCCTCCGCTTTCTTTCCAAATTCATCAACCGTGTCGGAAATACGCTTTCCTAAAGTACTAAAAAAATCATCCATCTTTTGTTCTCCTTTCCCGATTTTCAATTCATCTAAAATCTCCGTATCTGTTCAAAGGTATGATACAGATTCAATGTTCCGTATCCCCATTCTCTGTTCGGATACGTTCTTCCTTCCTCGCGGTCTGCTCCAAGGATCAAAAGGTTCCTGATCTGCATGGAATCCGGTATTTCTCCGATTCTCACAAGCCATTCCATCAGAAGTGCCTCCACACCGGCGGTGATACCGACCGCCACGCTGGAACCGGACCGCAGTGAGATCTGTCCTCTCAGATTCACTCCCGGCACACGGATTCCCGGTGCCGCAAAATCAGGTTTTACCCGTTCAAGTCTAGTATATCCTCTTCCCGAACTGACCGCAACACCATTCTCATTTCCATTATAGTATGCCACAGTCGCCACAGAAACCGCATCTCCCGGTGATGTGATCGTATAATCCGGATTGGAGCGAAGAAAGAACACTTCGCCTTCCAGAAATTCCTCCACCGGAAGCCAGATGTGAAAACGTCCGTCACCTGCCTGAACTGCCTCGATTCGAATCCTCCAAATTCCGGTCAGAGGCTGTTCAAATTGCAGGAAAATCAATTCAGAATTCGTATTTTCCGCCAAAATACGGTAGCTTACATTCAGTCTCGTCTTCTCAAACACAAAATTGTAACTTCCAATCCCGCTTCTGACCGGTATCCGCCCACTCTGATCCCCGGTTGGAGAAAGAATCGTGACCGCCAGAATATTGGGAATCTCCGTCCATATCTCCATGACGAATCCGCGTACTCCCTCTCCCACACTGACTTCTACATCTTCTGCCCGTTCATCGCTCAGAGTCCCCAGAAAATGATGCCGTTTATCCGCCTCATTTCCACCTCCCGTCACGATAGCCGTCAAAGAAGCGCTTGAAAGCACTTCCAGATAAGATGCAAGTGGTGTGGCACCACTGTGTCCTCCCAGATTGGTTCCGAGCGGAATGCAAAGGATCAGTGGCTGCCGCCTGCCTGCGGCAAGCATTCTGAGATAATAGACCGCCGCCATAATATCGTTCTCCTGATAGCACGGCGCATCGGAATGAATAAAGTAAAAATCCCGCAAATACTGCTTGGCCTCTTTTAATTTCACCACTGCAATATCCGCTTCCGGAGCCATACCCATAAATACATTTTCTGCATCGGCACTGCCGCACGCCACACTGGCCACAAAGGTGCCGTGTCCATTTGTATCCATTGTCGGAACGATTTCCAGCGGATGTTCTGACCGAAGTGCTTCATCGATCATATCCCTCGTATATTCACTGCCGTATGGGAGATATTCCGGCAATTTTCCGCTTTGTATCGTCTGATCCCAGATTGCAATGATTCTCGTCGAACCGTCCAGATTACGGAACACCATATCCTCATACCGGATCCCGGTATCAATAAATCCGATCAGAACCCCTTCACCATACAGTTCCAGCCCCGGAAGGCTCTGCACCCGTGACACGCCCACCTGTTCCAGCACTTCCATATCCAGAAGCGTATAGCACTTGGGGATAGAATAATAAGGGAAACGGTAAAGGGATCTTCCGTTTTCTCCTTCATTTTCCAGAAATGCAATCTGGAACGTATATTCAAGCGGAATCCGGCAGAGGTCCTCCTCAGAGAATTCTTCCCGGAATCCCTTACTCCCGCTGAGAATGAAATCTCTGTAATCCTCCGACAGCACCCGCCTTCTGCAGATTTCCCGATCCGGCATATAACAATACCTCATATACTTTTTTCAAAATATATGAGGTATGATTCTCAGATATGCCGCAGAATATTCTGCCGATTATTGCGTTACTCTACGCCTGTGACTCCAGAAGAGGCACCTCCTGACCACGCAGCCGGATGATCGGTCCGCCCGTTCCTTCTATGTATGCCTGTGTGATCGTCACCTGGCCGATGCTGTCATCCTTCGGAATCTCATACATGATGTCCAGCATAAATTCTTCAATGATCGCCCTCAGCGCCCTGGCTCCTGTATCCTTCTTCATTGCCTTTCTTGCAATAGCATGAAGCGAATCTTCATCAAAATCCAGCTTCACCTCATCCAGCGCGAGCAGCTTCTGATATTGTTTCAGAATGGCATTTTTCGGTTCTTTCAGAATTTTCACCAGCATTTCTTCATTAAGTCCCTGAAGCGTGAACACAATCGGAAGACGTCCCAGAAATTCCGGGATCATGCCGAAATTCCGCAGATCATCCGTCGTCACCTTTTCCAGAATAGTCTTATCCTGGTCATATTTGTCTTTCAAGTCCGCCCCGAATCCGATTGAAGAATTCTTCGTCAAGCGTTCTTTAATAATCTTCTCAAGATCCGGGAATGCCCCTCCGCAGATGAATAAAATATTCTTTGTATTCACCGTAGTCAGCGGTACCATGGCATTTTTACTGTTTGCCCCGACCGGGACTTCGACCTCACTGCCTTCCAGGAGTTTCAGCATTCCCTGCTGTACAGATTCTCCGCTGACATCCCTCTGGCTGGTATTCTTCTTTTTCGCGATTTTATCAATCTCATCAATGAAAATAATTCCCTGTTCCGCCTTATCCACATCATTGTCCGCTGCCGCGAGAAGCTTGGATACCACGCTCTCAATATCATCTCCGATATATCCCGCTTCGGTCAGCGAAGTCGCATCGGTGATCGCAAGCGGCACATCCAGCAGCTTTGCCAGTGTTTTGACCAGATAGGTTTTCCCGGAACCGGTCGGTCCGATCATCAGCATGTTGGATTTTTCAATCTCAATCTCGTCCATGGTATCCGTCGCAACCCGTTTGTAGTGATTGTAAACTGCAACCGAGATTGCTTTCTTTGCATGCTCTTGTCCGACCACATATTCATCCAGTTTTGCTTTGATCTTATGGGGAGCCGGAATATCCCGGATGTTCAGGATCGGTTCCCGCTTCTCCTCCGGCTTTTTCTTTTTCACTTTCTGCTGCTTCGGCATCTGATTTTCCAAATCGCCGAATCCCATCATCGGTCCTCCCGGCATATTCATAAACTGCGTATAATCGAAGCCACTGTTGTTCATCGCATCAAAGCTCTTCTGCATACAGTCTGCACAGACACAGATATTCGTCGGCAGATCGATCATTTTCCCGGCAACACTCTCAGGACGGCGGCAGATAAAACAATACCTTTCGTATCCGTCGTTCTTCTTTTTATTATCATTCGAACCAGAAGCCTGTTCCAGGCTGTTCTTATTCAAATCATCATGTTCTGACATTTTCTTGTCCTCCTTTGCTTCTGACGTCGTCTTACAGTCCTGCAAGCTTCATGAATTCTTCTTCCGAAATGATCGGAACTTTCAGCTCCCTCGCTTTTTTATTCTTGGAAGATGTCGAATTCACATCATTGTTGATCAGATAATTTGTCTTTCCTGTTACCGAACCGGTAACCTTCCCGCCCCTCTGTTCAATCAGTTCCTTCACTTCATTTCTATTTGCAAAGTGATTCACACTTCCGGTGATTACAAAATTCATTCCGGCAAACTGCTGTTCTTCATTTCTTGGTTCTTCCTGGATCTTCAACTCCTGCATAAGTTCCAGAAACGCCTGTTTCTTCTCTTCCGATGAAAAATACTCCGTAAACGCCTTCGCGATCACAGGCCCCACACCCGCAATCTCAGAAAGTTCCTCTTCTGTCGCATTCATCAGTTTTGTGACATCGTAGTCCGATTCCCGGCAGATCAGTTTCGCATTCGCAAGTCCTACTCCCGCGATCCCCAATGAGTAGATCACCTTAGGAAGCGTTGTTTCCCTTGCTTTTTCGATACTCTGTATCAGATTCGCGTAGGATTTTTCTCCAAATCCCTCCATCGACTGAATCTCTTCCTGATACCGGTCCAGATGGAAAATATCCGTATATTTATGAATGAACCCTCTGGCGATGAATTTCTCCAGTGTCGCCTCGGAAAGTCCTTCTACATTCAGTGCGTCCCTGCTTGTAAGAAGTGCAAACGCTTTGATCCGTTTTGCCTGACATTCCGGATTCGTGCAATAAAGTGACTTGGCATCATTCATCTGCCGTACCCTCGTCTCTCCTCCACAGACCGGACAAGTCCGTGGGATTTCGATCCTGCCGCTCCTCGTCAGGTTCCGTGCAATCTGCGGAATGATCATATTGGCCTTGTACACTTCGATCGTATCTCCGATTCCCAGCTCCAGTTCCTCCATAATGCTCAAATTATGGACACTGGCCCGGCTTACCGTGGTTCCTTCCAGTTCCACCGGTTCAAAGATCGCAACCGGGTTGATCAGCCCTGTTCTCGACGGGCTCCACTCGATTTCAAGCAGATGGGTCTCTTTGATCTCATCCGCCCATTTGAATGCAAAGGAATCCCTCGGGAACTTCGCTGTTCTTCCCAGAGACTGTCCATATGCAATGTCATCATATACCAGAACCAGACCATCCGATGGAAAATCATTTTCTTTGATTTTCTCTGCAAAATAAGCCACTCTTTCTTCCAGTTCGTCCGCAGTCACCGGATAGTGTTCTACCACTTCAAATCCCTGATCCGCCAGCCAGTCAAGCTGGTATGCTCTGGAATTATGGAAATCCACTCCCTCGGCTTTCACCAGCGTAAATGCGTAAAACTTCACATTTCTCTTAGCTGTAATCTCATTATTAAGCTGTCTCACTGAACCACTGCAGAGATTCCTCGGATTCTTATATTTCGCATCCACATCTTCAATTGTCTCATTGATCCTTTCAAAATCCCGGTAGCCGATTACAGCCTCCCCTCTCAGGATCAATTCCCCCTTATAGGAAATATGAAGCGGGATATTTTTAAAGACACGGGCATTGTTGGTAATAACCTCTCCGATCTCTCCATTTCCCCGGGTAACTGCTTTATAAAGTGTTCCGCCGCGATAGGTCAGAACAATCGTCAACCCGTCCATCTTCCAGGAGATCACCGCTTTCTGGTTTCCCACAAATTCCTTCAGTCTGGAGACCTCTTTTGTCTTGTCCAGTGAAAGCATCGGTGACTCGTGGCGTTCTTTCGGGAGCTCACTGAGCACCTCATATCCCACATGGATCGTCGGACTGGAAGCAAGCACGATGCCCAGTTCTTCTTCCAGGCCTTTCAGCTCATCATACAGTGCATCATATTCAAAATTGCTCATGATTTCGCGGGATTCCTGATAATACGCTTTCCCTGCCCGATTCAGCAGTTCTACCAATTCCTGCATTCTTTTCTTTTTATCCATCTATTCTATCCTCCTGGTGCACCGTCACATTGGATGAGTTTCTGATCTGTTCATAGAGTTCATTCAGCTCCTGATCCGTCACCTTACGATACTGACCGGGTTTTAAGTCTCCCAGCTCAATATTCATGACACGGGTTCGGATCAGTTCTTTCACTTCGTATCCCAGCGCTTCGCACATCCTCCGGATCTGCCGGTTCAGGCCCTGGGTCAGGATAATCCGGAATTTATACTTTCCAATCTTGTCCACCACGCAAGGTCTTGTCACCGTATCCAGGATCGGGACTCCAGAGGCCATCTTTCTCAAAAACTCCTCCGTCACCGGCTTATTCACCGTAACCTTATATTCCTTTTCATGATGATTTCCCGCACGCATCATCTTATTGATGATATCGCCGTTATTGGTCATCAGGAGCAGACCCTCCGAATCCTTATCCAATCTTCCGACGTAGGTGATTCGGATGGGATAGTTCAAAAAACGGACGATACTGTCTCTCTCTCTTCGCTCCTCCGTGCATACGATGCCTCGCGGCTTATTGACGGCCAGAACGACCATTTCTTCCTGACGGGAGATGACCTTCTTCCCGATTCTCACTTCCTGTCCCTGCATCACCTTCGTACCCGGAACCGCTCTTTTCCCGTCTACGGTCACACGCCCCTGTTCTATCAGCTTGTCCGCTTCTCTTCTGGAACATACGCCGGATTCACTCAAGTATTTATTCAGGCGCACAGCACCTGCATTTTCCCTGTTCTTAAATTGCTGTTCAATCTTATTTGTCACTTTTAACCCCATTTTCTGACCCAGGAGGTCATACAAATACTTACGGATCGGTGTACCTTTCGTGCTCCCGAAACCTTAGCATTCTCATTGTACTGTCTTTATTAAGAAAAGTCAATTGATGCATTTCCCATTCCGGTATGCTATACTTAGCTATACATAATGATATCATTACACATTTCAGGAGGTATTTCATGCTGATCTTTTCACTTGACACTAAAAAATGCATGAATGGACTGCTTCTGCATTCCGGTTTCGATTCGTTTCTCTTCATTGAGGGTGAGATCGTCACATTCTGTACATTTCAGTTTGACGGACATCTGAAAAAAGATTTTTTCCATCAGGACATAACCGACGAACCTGTTCAGATCGAACGGAATTTTGCGCTCTGGAAAGAAGTAAGGGAATTTTGTTTTTCCTTGATCAAAGGGAAGCGAACTCCGCTTGGCTTCAAGCTTGTATTATCGCTTTCTTCACCGAATATCGCCCATCTTCTTGAGCGGGAAGAGCTTCCTTTTTCCCCGGCTGATGTACAGGGACTGTATCTCAATTTCAAATTCAACGGCACATCCCTTACCTGTACGACAGGCACCTCTATGAAGCTGTTCACGATGGACAAATCGCTGGAGCAGGCCTGGGACAAAATGGTCCAGCGTATCTTTACAAAACAGGATATCCCCTTTGAAATCTTGTCTTAACACATAAGAAAGGGGTCCCTAAATGACATCGCACATCAGGAGACCCCCGTTTTTATGATCTGCAGTATTCTATTTTGTAAGCATTAACATTATCTCATTGCTTCGTTTTACAAATTCCGTCATTTCCTCCGGATTCAGTGGTTTATGCGCAATCATCGCCAGATCGTAAAGCTGTTTGCAGAACAGTTCTGTATTTTCACCGTCTTTATGATCCACCACATACTGAACCAGCGGATGATTTGCATTCAGGATCAATGTAGAATCATCTCCGAACATGGACGGATCCATTCCTGCCATGCCATACATCTTCATCATTTCCTGCATACGGCGTGACTGCTCAGAAAGGGTGATCATGGAAGCGACATTTTCATCTTTCATCTTTTCCACTTTCACATTCAGTTTATCTTTTCCAAGCGCTTTCCGGAAGATTTCCATCAGGCTGTCCGTTTTTTCCTTAAATGCATCCTTTTCGTCTTCTGCCACTTCTTCTTTGAAATGATCGGTCAGTTCTGCATCGATTCTCTGGAACCGCACATGCTCATTTCTCTGCTCCAGCTGTGTGATGAACGGAGAATCAATGTTGTGGGACAGAATCACTGCATCCAGTCCTTCTTTCTTGAACATGTTGATATACTGGCTCTGCTGCTGTTCATCCGTTACATAGTAGATGGTTGTCTTCATATCCTCTGTAACGGTGTTTGCATCCTCGTTCTCATCTTCTTTATTCTCATTCGGCTCTACAATCGTGCCGCCGTTCTTCTCAATACATTCTTTGAGTGTCAGATAGTTGTGATCCAGATTCTTGAAGAGGATGTAATCTTTCATCTTATCACAGAATTTCTCATCCTTCAGGCAGCCGAATTTGATGAACGGACTGATATCATCCCAGTATTTTTCATAAGTTTCCTTATCAGTCTTGCACATTCCGGACAATTTGTCTGCCACTTTCTTGGAAATGTATTCTGCGATCTTCTGTACAAATCCATCATTCTGCAGTGCACTTCTTGATACGTTCAGCGGAAGATCCGGGCAATCGATCACGCCCTTTAATACCATCAGGAATTCCGGAATCACTTCCTTGATATTGTCTGCGATAAATACCTGGTTGTTATACAGTTTGATGGTTCCTTCGATGGAATCATATTCTGTATTGATCTTCGGGAAGTACAGAATACCTTTCAGATTAAACGGATAGTCCATGTTCAGATGGATCCAGAACAGAGGCTCCTTGTAATCCATAAATACTTTGCGGTAGAATTCGATATAATCATCTTTCGTGCATTCATTCGGATGTTTGGTCCAGAGCGGCTGTGTATCATTTATCGGAACCGGACGCTTCACAATCTTAACTTTATCCTTTGCCGGTGAAACTTCTACCATTTCTTTTTCGCCGTTCTCATTTTCTTTTTCTTCCATCTTTGCATCTTCATGGATATGTTCAACGACCTCATCGGTATCCAGAAGTTCTTCTTCCGGAATCGTCTCATATTCTGTCTCTGCATTTTCTTTTGAAAGATAGATCTCTACCGGCATGAAGGAGCAATATTTCTCCAGCACTTCACGCATACGGTATTCATTGGCAAACTGAAGGCTGTCTTCATTAAGCAATAAGGTAATCTCCGTTCCAACTCCCTCTTTATTGCCGTCTTCCATCTCATACTCTGTTCCGCCATCACTTACCCAGTGTACCGGTACTGCGCCTTCTTTATAAGAAAGTGTATCGATTTGTACTTCGTCCGCAACCATGAATGCGGAATAGAATCCAAGGCCAAAGTGACCGATCATGTCATCCTCTGTCGTCTTGTCCTTATACTTTTCAAGGAACTGCGTTGCGCCGGAGAAAGCGATCTGTGTGATATACTCTTCCACCTCATCCGCGGTCATACCAAGTCCGTTATCGATGAATTTCAATGTTTTCTCTTCCGGATTTACGATAACCTGGATCTTTGCTTTATAATCTTCCGGCATTTCATATTCGCCCATCATATCCAGTTTTTTCAGTTTAGTAATCGCATCACATCCGTTGGAAACAAGTTCACGTGCGAAAATATCATGATCGGAATACACCCATTTCTTAATGATCGGGAAAATATTTTCGCTGCTAATTGAAAGACTGCCTTTTTTTGCTGCCATTTGTACCACTCCTTATGTTAAATATTTTTTTCTTTTTCACATCTATCAGATATCTTAATACCCTAAAATCCAAATGTCAATAGAAAATTAGCACTCATTTTGAATGAGTGCTAATAATTTTGTGAAAAATATAAACTTTTTCTAAACTTTCTATTCTACGCTCTTCAAAGATTCCACCATATCAATCTTTTTCAGTTTGTAGAACATGATCCAGTTCACGAACATAGAGAATGCCACGGTAAACAGGAAGCTGTACAGATAGCTGATTGGGTGAATTTCTCTTCCGAACATCGCTTCATTGACTTCAACGGTTACGATCACAAATCTGTGCATGAGATTTCCAAGTCCCATTCCCACCAATGCTCCCAAGAAGGTCAGCATCACATTCTCTCTGTATACATAAGATGCGACTTCGATATCATAAAATCCCAAAACTTTCAGTGTAGCCAGTTCACGCCTTCGCTCTGTGATATTGATATTATTCAGATTATACAGCACCACAAACGCAAGCATTCCCGCAGAAACGATCAACACAATGATGACCAGATTCAGACTTCGAAGCATATCATCCAGCCTGCTTTCGATGCTCTTGCTGTAACTCACATTTAACACATCATCAAATTCCAGCAGCGTCCTGCCCGTTTCCTCGATCGAGTCTTCCTGTCCGTCCTTCATACGAAGAAGGATGCTATTATATTTCGGCGGTGCCCCATAAAGCTCTTCATAGGTATCATTGCTCAAATAGAGATAATGTCCCATATAGTTCTCACATATAGCGCCGATCACAACTTCACGTTCTCCTTTGTCGTCATCTTTGATCGTGATGGTATCTCCCACATTCACCGCAAGGATCTGAGACATCTTTTCGGTAAGAATCACTTTATCTTCGGCAAGTGTATATGTTTCATCACTGGTTCTGCTGTGGAAGCTGAGAAAGCTTTTCAGTTCTTCTTCACTTTCCGGTACCACAAGATACACGCTTGATTCATCGCTTTCCGATTTCACTTTCAGTTTCTGCATCCTCACCTGTGTAAAATCATCCAGCGCCGAATCTGCTTCCAATTCGTCAAGGATCTGATTCTTTTCTTCTTTATCGATCGTATCATTCATATATGCAGTCGCATCATAAAACTGTATCTTTTCATATTGAAGGTCTACGATCTCGTAAATGCAATCCTTAAGGCCAAAGCCGACCAGAAGAAGTGCCATACATCCTCCGATACCGAAAATGGTCATAAAGAACCGTTTCTTATAGCGGATCAGATTTCTGATCGATGATTTCCATGTAAAACTAAGTCTTCTCCAGAACCATCCGATTCTTTCCAGAAGGATCCGTTTGCCCTGTTTCGGTGCCGGCGGTCTCATGAGCGCAGCCGGATGAGATGCGAGTTCCTTATAGCAGGAACCGATCGTCGCCGCAAGCGTACAGATCACAGCAATTCCTGTCGCCTGAACCGCGTAGCTCAAATGATAGGGGAGCAGAATATCCGGCAAATGTTTATACAGGATCTTATATGCATAAATGATAACCAGTGGGAATACCTTCTCACCGATCAGGACGCCCACGATACTTCCGCCAAGTGTCGCGGAAAGTGCATAGAAAATATACTTTTTAGCTATGGCCAATTTCCCGTATCCGAGTGCTTTCATCGTGCCGATCTGGATACGCTGTTCCTCCACCATCCTGGTCATCGTTGTCAAGCTAATCAACGCAGCGACCAGGAAGAACAAGAATGGGAAAACCTCTCCGATCGAGCGCATACGATCCGCATTTTCTCCATAGCCGTCATATTCAGCCATTGCTTCACTCCGGTTCTGAATGTACCATTTCGGCTCTTCCACCTTCGCAATCTCAGCTTTTGCATCCGCAATCTGCTGCTTCGCCTCAATCAATTTTTCTTCGCCTTCACGGATCTGATTTTCACCGTCTTCAATCTGCTGCACGGCATCCGCTGCCGCTTTGGCGTACTCGGATTTTCCTTCGGACAGTTCTTTCTCAGCCGAAACAATTTCTTTTTTTCCCTGATTAAGGCTTTCCTCTTTTTCACGGATCAGTGTCCATGCGGCATCCAGCTGTCTCTGCCCGTCTTCGATCTGCTGCTTTGCATCTAACAGTTCTTTTCTTCCATCCTCGAGCTGCTTTTTCCCCGATTCCAGAGCCTGCCCAGCTTCAATAAGCTGTTGCTCCTGCTTCAGAAGTTCTTCCTCTTTTTCCAGGAGTTCCTTCTCGGTCGCATCCAGCTCACTTCGTTTCTGGATCAGTTCCTCTCTATGCTGCTGCAGCTCCTCTATTTTTGCAGGAATCTGCTCCTCATTTTCTACTCCGGCCACCTGCAGCTGAACAAGAATTTCATTCTTCTGTTCTTCCAGTGCCTCTTTCTTCTCCAGCATTCCCTCGTAAATCTCTACGAGTTTGTTCTGCAGTTCTGAACGTTCCTCCTCAGGAACCGCAGAAATCTTTTCATAAAGGCTTTGCCCAATCTGTACCAGCTTATCCAATGTTTCAAGTGCCGAGTCGATCTGCTCCAGACCATCTGCTGCCTGCTGAAGCTGTTCGATACCGGTATCAATCTGCAGGATTCCTTCTTCGATCTGCTCACGTCCGGCTTCAATCTGCTCTTTTCCATTGGCGATCTCTTCCTTCCCGGAAGTGATCAGCGGCATATACTGATCATAGTTTTTCTGATACTCCGCTTCCGCTTCGTCTAATTCCTTCTCCTTTTCGGAAAATTCTGCATATCCGCTCTCATATTCCTTCTTTGCCTCATCTAAGGTACTCTGCTGACGATTCAGTTCGGATTTCGCATCTTCGATTTGTTTCTTACCGACTTCGATCTGCTTTCGTGACTGCGTAAGAAGTGCCTCGCCGTCCTCCAGCTCCTTTTTTGCATCAGCCAGCTTCTTCGCGGCTGTACTGCGAGCATCCTCCAGTTCCTGCTTTGCCGCATCCAGTTCTTCCGATTTGTCATCCAACTCTTTCTCGGCATCTGCAATCTCTGAATTTGCTTCTTCCAGGACTTCCTCACGCCGTGCCTTACAGCGCTCTTCTTCAATTTCTTCGATTGCAGCTTTTGCGGCATCCGTGAGATCTTCATATTCCTTCGTAAACGCCACTGCATCCTCCGCATCGCTCACCCGCACATAAGCTTCTGTATATACATCCAGATTGAACGACGACTTGTCAACTACTACAAACCCGCTGACCTCACCGTTTCCGATTAGACTGTTTCCCCTGCCGAATGATATGTAAAGCGGACTGTTCCCAATCCCTACAATCGTAAATGTATCACACGTCAGGGATTCCGAAAGTTCCGAATCATCTCCGGAGCGAAATGTAATTCGATCGCCTACCTGATAATCTCCATACGCGACAAAATCCTCATCCAGAAGACATTCCCCTTCCTTTTCAGGCATTCTTCCTTCCACAACCTGAACAGTGTTGAAATTCTCCTGTGCCGCCATAACATGTACGACCTTCTCATTCTCTCCTGTCGGGCACAGGACATCCTTACTGTAGCTTCCTTCCGCCTCCGCAATTCCTTTTACTTCTGAAATCGCCTGAATATCCTCGTCCGTCAATCCCATCGTACCTATAACCTTGATGTCCATCAGTTCTTCTCTATCAAAATAGGCATCTCCGGAAATCAGCATACTGGGCTGCGATGAACGTATACCGGAATAAAATGCAACTCCAAGTGCAACAATGAAAAATATTGAAATAAAACGCCCCCTCGATTTCCTGATTTCCATGAAAAAATCTTTGCGTAATATATTCTTTTTCATTCTACTCTACCATTCTATCGTTTCTACCGATACCGGGTTTGGATTCTCGGTCATCGAATCTACCTTTCCGTTTTTCATTTTAATAACCCGATCTGCCATCGGTGTGATCGCCGAATTGTGCGTGATCAGGATCACCGTCATTCCCCGTTCGCGGCAGGTGTCCTGCAGAAGCTTCAGAATTGCTTTTCCTGTATTATAATCCAAAGCCCCTGTCGGCTCATCACAAAGCAGAAGTTTCGGATTCTTCGCAAGTGCTCTCGCGATCGAAACTCTCTGTTGTTCTCCTCCGGATAACTGAGCCGGGAAATTGTTTAAGCGGTCTCCCAATCCCACATCCTGAAGCACCGTTGCCGCATCAAGAGGATTCTTACAGATCTGTAAAGCCAGCTCTACATTCTCAAGTGCAGTCAGGTTTGGAATCAGATTATAAAACTGAAAAACAAAACCGATATCAGCCCGTCGGTACGCTGTGAGCTGACGCGCATTATAAGATGCCACATCCGCGCCGTCAATCCACACTTCACCGCTTGTCGCCGTATCCATTCCGCCAAGGATATTAAGAACCGTCGTCTTACCGGCCCCGCTTGGTCCTACAACAACTGCAAATTCTCCTTTATTGATCGTAAAATCAATCCCGTCCGCAGCAGCAATTTCAATTTCCCCCATCTTATAAATCTTCCGCACTTCCTTCAGTTCAACAAATGCACTCATAAAAATCTCCTCTTGCTTCATCCGCTTATAATGTAGCTTTAAATATCTTTAATGATACCACATGTATATCAAAAATCAAAGAGACGTTTTATAAAGATAGAATTGTTCACCAATACCTTCTTCAGCATTTTTTCCTTCATTTTTTCTCGCCTTCTTTTTCTTTTGTGGATTTTGCCTTTTCGACGTGATTTTGCACAATTTCATTCTCTCTTTTTTAGTGCATTTGTCTTTTTTGCGAATTTACTTCTCTAATACCTCATGGTATTATAATAACAACTTGAAGATAACTTACTAGTTTAGAAAGTTCCTTGAGCGGGGCGGCATCCTAAGTCAGTCACAATTGCCCCACCCATAAAAGGGACGCAGATAATTTAATATGACGTTTTCAGTATTTTGATACTTTTTATTTTCATTTCTCCTTTAATGAAATTATTAAGAAAAAACAGTTTGCAGTATTTCCCCCGATTATGTACTGCAGGCTGTTTTTTCGTCATTACAGCAAATGGTCTATTTAATCGAATCAAAGAATGAATGACGAACAACATTTAAGGTGTAAAGCTTTCATTGAATAACCAAAAGCCTTACACCTTTTCTTTTCCTTACTTCCGTCCCACAAGTTCATCCAGACTGATCTGATACAGATCCGCCAGGATAATCAACACTTTGATCGAAGGTTCCCGAAGTCCTCTCTCATAATTGGAAAATGCCTGTCGGCTGACTCCGGCATACTCCGCCACCTCCGCCTGAGTGAAACCATAACGTTTTCGAAATGTTTTTAATAATTTATAGTCCAACTTTATCCTTCCTTCGTCTTCTTATTACTGTTCCGGCCGTTACCGCTATGATCAGCAGCGTAACTGCCAAAATGAGTATCCAAAAGAACGGCGTTTGTGTATCACCGGTTTTCACAGCAGAAGGGGATTTCGGTTGTGATCCCTGATAGATGTTCCGAAAAACAGCGCCATCCGTTTTCTCCCCCTTCTCGTTCTCTATAACAAGCTGACAGGCAAGTCTGCCATCACGGGTATTCCTCACATACACCTTCACACGGTAGATCGTTTCATCATAAGTATATCCCTTTTCCTTCTCGCCAACCTCCTGTCTGAGTTCATATTCATAGAGCCCGCCATGTTCATATTGAATCGGACCGATTTGTGTCTTCCGGCTGTCTTTAAGCTGAAACCTGTATACACCGTCCCGGCTTCCTTCCGGCATCGGATTCTCTTCATCCAATGCTTTAAGCTGATAGGAAAAGCTTCGGTTTAGATTTGCCGGCACGCTGTATTCCGTTTTAAAAATCTGTTCCACCCCAATCGCTGTTTCCGCAATCTGTTCCGCCGCCTGTACCGGCAGAACCTGCATGACCAGAATACAGCAGAATACCAGCAGAAATTTTAATCCATGTTTTATGCTTCTTGTTTCCATATGTCTTCTCCCCTCCGTCAATCTGTTTTGACAGATTTATTCCTGATCCCGAAACGGATTCTCAGGAACCTCCTCCAGCATTCTGCCCACCAGAATATATCTCCCGTTGGTACCTTCCGGTGTGCAGGTTGAAAGCAGCACCACGTGATCTTCCGAGGCCACCAAAAGATCAGCTATACAGACAGCATGCTCCTTAATATAGGAAAGAAATTCTTCTTTTGCCTCTGGATCTTCCAGTTCGGGATTATAAATCACATCACTGTAGGCATCATCTTCTAAAAAAGCGAAAAACTCCAGTCCCCTTTCCTTTCCGTCAGAATAAAGGAAACCGTAGCGGTGGCTGTCAAAAAAATCCTGTTCTTTAAATTCTTCCACTTCTCCGAACATCGACTTTTTCTCCATATGATGTCCGTAAATGATATTACAAAAATCCGAAAAATCCGCCTTATTTCTATAATCCAGGAACAGGCTTCCCGACAAGGCATACTCGCCCTTTGCATTGACATTTACATATTTCTGGTTATCATCCGACTGCACCAGCGGATAGTCAATACTGGTTCCATAGACAGTGAGCCATCCGATAACCTCCGGATTGATTTTCTGCAATTCCTCAAAGGATTCCGTATCCGTACTCTGCGGTTTATATGTCTCGTACAAGGCAGCATCTGCTCCCGAGTAGATCTGCCTCGAATCCCAGATTGCATAGCATCCATACCCCGCAAGCGCGAGGAAGAGGACGAGCACCGCAAGATTTACGATGCCGTCCGCCAGGCGTACCGTTCCTTTTCCAATCCTGTAGATCCAACTCCCTGAAATTCTCTTCGCAGACCGGCTGCCATCTCGCTTCCTCATGCTTTCTCAGTTCCGTCTTCGATTAGCGAAAACTACGGCGTCTCTTTACCACTGCCAGACCTGCCGCCGCAAGAAGAACTGCTGCGATCATCACAACGAAAGGAAGTACATTCACAATAATACCGGTAATTACGACACTCTTATATGTATTCACAAAATCTGCTTTGTTTTCGCATTCTCCTACCAGATTCGTTTTACCAGTTTCTGCGGAGCTTAAGGCATCTTTTTCATTTTCTACTGTTGCATTTTTTACAGTTTCCGTACCGTTTTCAACAACATTTACACTCGGGGTATATCCGTCTTCTGCGCCTGCTTCAGTTACCACATATCTGGTACCGGCCGGAAGATCTGTAAATACAAGCTCTTCTCCATCATGAAGACTGAACTCGGTTGCTACTCCTGCTTCACATACCACCGTTGTATCTCCAATGGTTCCTGTATAGGACGTTTCATCTCCTGCTGTCGCTGCTTTTGTGAACGTAATGGTAAAAGTAAAGTCTTTTGTCTTATCTGCATAATCGCCAACCGTAGATTTGCTGATCGTAAGCGTTTTATTGTTCTTAACGAATGTATTTACAAATTCAATTTTATCCACTTTTACGCCATCTTTTGTTGCTGTAATCTCAGAAATACACGGACCGCTTTCACTGTTCACGACATATACATTCAGCTTATAAGAAGATGCTGAATAGGTCATAACTTCATCTTCCTGTGCCAGATATGTATCCGCTTTTTCTGTCACGGTATATTCATATACTCCGGCATGCTCAAATGAATCAAAGTCAATCTCTGAAGTCTTGGAAATGCAGTATTTTCCATCCGCCGGTGTTCCCTTCTCATCCGCAGAAGAATAGGTAATATCCTGAATCTGCGCCCTTGCCGCATCCGGTGTATTGCTGCTGATTTCAAATGAAAATGCTGCATCCGGCACGGTAATTCCTTCCGCCATTTCCAGTACTTTGGTAACCATCGGCTGAACAGTCGTAGTTATCTGATCGTTTTCTCCTTCTCTATCGGCAGCCATTGAAGAACCGCCCAAAACCATTGTCATGGTCATTACGCCTGCAAGGAGCAGGGCTCTTACTCTTTTCTTGTTAATCATCGTTTTGTTTTCCTCCTCTTTTCATTTTATATTATTTATATAAAATACAAACCATACCTGAGATGGCTGCATTTATATACACTAAATTCCCCTCTGACGGATAACCGTCATTACACATCCACAAGTATCCTTCGTCTGCACGGTTCCGTAAATCCGGCTGTCCACCGCCTGTTCCCGGCGGTCTCCAAGAACAAAGACTTCTCCTTTCCCTACCGTAACCGGATACCGGATCCCCTCTGTATATGGCAGCGTCTCTTCATAAATGCCGATTTCCTGCTGAAGATACCCATTGATGGACATTCCTTCTTCTGTCATATCCACCGTATCTCCCTCGACAGCAACGACACGTCGTATTTCTTTTTCTCCATTATGATCCAGAACGATCACATCACCGAAGCGGTAATCTTTCCTGAGCCGCCATGTAATGACAATGTCTCCGTCTTTGACAGCCGGGTTCATGGAATCGTCACCGGATCGGTAAATCCCAAAGAAAAATACAAACATTATCAGCACCATCAAGGCCAGCAGAATGATCTTCATAAGCAGATACCCCACGTCTCCCAAAAGGGAAGGCGCTCTCTCCGGATCTGCTTCGTTTTGCCGCCTCTTATCCTCTGACATTATCGTCTGCTCCTTCTACGTCCAAACAGAAGATACACCGATGCAACGAATAAAAATCCTGCAGCCGCCGAAATCATCAGGAACCGTCCGATCTGGTAATTCTCAATCCCGGTTACCGGAATCTTGTCCTTATGATTTACTACGGACACTTCACCATCTTCCTCTAATGTTCCCTCCGCACAGGTCTGCCCCTTTACGGCATTGTAAGTCACTTCATACCCTGCGGCATCATCAGCTGCTTCTGTTACCTTAAACGTCCCTCCATGCGGGAGTTTCTTCAGTGTAATCTGTTGTCCATGCTTTAAGTCGATCGTTGCCGTTCCGTTTGTAAATACCAGATTGCCGTCAGCAGGCGCCTGGGCCGCATCTTCTATGCCTAATTTTTGTTCCCCGGTATAAGAAAAGGTTCCGCTTACAGGATTTCCGTTTTTGTCCCTCAACTCAATCGTCATCGTATAGGATCTGGTCTTGTCTCCCATGGCTCCGGTTACTTCTTTACCGATCGTCAGCTCCGGAAGTTTCGTATTCACGATGGTAAATCCATTCGTCTGATTTCCCGTCACCATGCTTTCAAAGCCTTCCACAATTTCTTCCTCTGCTGTGTAGGTATGCCCCTTGGCAACACTTGTAAAGGTTCCTTTCCATTCCTCTTCTGCCTTCAGCACCAATGTCTTATACGGAGTTGTCTGATCGTCCTGATACAGATTTACTGTGATTTGTCCCGGTATCTCGTCATCGTCTGAAACATTTGCCCAGTTTTTTGTCACCAGAACTGTAAGCGAATCCACCTGAACCACAGGCTTTTCCTCATAGAAAACGGTTGCCGATGCAGCAGAATCCGTTTTTCCATATGTATAAGTTAGCGTTGGTGCATTCTCACCTTCCGCATTGGAGTAAAATCCGGCTTTTCCCGAACTGGTCGTATTCCCCGGTGCATCACTGCCGTCACTTCCGGTCGCGTTATATCCTTCATCGGCATAAGTATCATATGCAAGCTGCGTCGGTTTTATCCGAAAACTGACTGAATAGGTATAGTCCTGATTCAGGGCATATCCTTCCTTAAAGTTTACAGTCACCTTTTTGGATGCCGCATCATATGTGGCATCGATCAGACTACTGACAGAAATTTCCTCATCTCCGACTTTCACAGTCGTCACTTCATTGCCATCCTGATTCGTCACTTGAATAACCGGAGCAAAGATACCGTCCAGTTCTGTATACTCACTTAACGTATCCGTAATCGTCACATCACGGCAGGTATATTCCGTAATACTGGCGATAATTTTCTTAAATGCTTCTGCCAGATCATCCGCTTCTTTTGCCGGAAAGAAAGCATGCTCTTCTGCCCCCGGCTTTTCTGCAAGATCTGTTAAAAATGTGGAATCACTACTGCTTGAGATTCCAATCGTATAAAATCCTGCAAAACCTTTCATTGCTGCTGCCTGTGTATAGGCTGCCTGCGCATTTGCCCCCACATGTCCGTTTTGATTATCATTCTGTCCGTTTCCCTCTGTATATCCATTCGAATTGTATCGGAAAGTCGGTTCACCGTCAGATAAAAAAACAACATATTTCTGCGCGTCACTCCGAGCACTCTGAAGAACTTCAGCTCCTTTATACAGTCCCGCCTGACAGTTTGTTCCGCCACCCTGCGAGCTGCTGTTTTTCCCGATTGCATTCACGCTGGAATCTACCTCTGACTTTTTTGTTGTCCACACCCATGAAGAAGAAACAGCTGTGGCATCATCCCATTTTTCCGCCCCGTTCTTTAATCCCCAATCACTGTAATCACTCTCACCATCATAAATTACAACTGCCATGCGAGCATCCAAATCGGTATTATTTAATACTGCCTCCGAAATACCATTGGTTCCAGTAATAATCTGCTTCAGAATGTTCATATATGACAGTCTTTGATTGTTATAATTCATCGTATTATTAAACATACTGTTGGATCGGTCCACGACCATCAGTACATCTACCTTCGGTTTTACCTTCTCCGAATCATACATTCCTCTGACATTCAGAGTCAGCGTATAACTGTCTTCTCCGTTGTACTTGATATATTTATGATGTTCCGGTGCAGTTTCCGTATCTACACTTTTCAGATTCACTTCAAGCGGCGCTGATTCTGCCGTCTCTGTAAGTGCAGTGGCTTTTTTGCTGAATACCTGCATCTCTTCCTGTAATTCTTCCTGTTGCTGCCCCTCCTGCCGGAGTTCTTCCAGTTGGTTTTCTTCCTGCTGATTCTCTTCCTGCCAGATTTCCTCCTCTTGATTCTCTTCCTGTTGATTTTCTTCCCGCTGCAATTCTTCCTGTTGATTTTCTTCCTGTTGATTTTCTTCCTGCTGCAATTCTTCCTGTTCTTCTTCTCCCGGCAATCCCCGGTTCTCCGCATCCTCAATTTCATTCGTATCCACACTGTTTTCTATAACAGTACTCTGATTGCTGTTTTCTTCATCTGCCGCATTTACATGCGCCAGTCCAATCCCGCCAATCATCACCAGTGCCATTAGAATTGCCGCCGCTCGTGTAGGCAAGGAACGCGTGTGTCCTCTTTCCCTTCCCATCTTACCGTCCTCCTTTTGCCCCTTACATCTGGACCTTTTGCTTGCTCAGGATACTCTTCTCCGAAGGTTATCCATATTTGATATATATTCTTTTCAAATGCAAATTAGTACAACATCGTATCAATTATGTTGGAAATTCATCGACAAATACTGCAAAAAAGCTGCCAGGCATCTCTGCCTGACAGCTTTTTCTATTTTTTTTTTTTCTTATTTCAGCATATCCCGAAGCATCTGATTCACCATTCCCGGGTTTGCCTTTCCTTTCATGGCCTTCATAATCTGACCGACCAGTGCGCCCAGTGCCTTTTCTTTTCCACCTTTGTAATCTTCCACCGCTTTTGGATTTGCCGCAATCACCTGTGCAGCAATCTCCCGAAGTGCACCTTCGTCATTTACCGTCTTTAATCCGTGTTCCTCCACATATTTTTCCGGATCCACATCTTCGGCAAATACTTTTTCAAAGACTTCTTTTGCCACAGAACTGTTAATCGTTCCGGCATCTGCAAGGTTGATGAGTTTCGCCAGATTCTCCGGTGAAAAACGGATATCTGCCGGTTCCTGTCCGTTTTCATTCAGAAGACGCATGGTCTCAACCATAAGCCAGTTGGATACTTTCTTCGGTTTTCCGCAGATCGCGGTTGTTGCCTCGAAGATATCCGCCATTTTTTTACTTCCGGTAATGATCTCGGCATCATACTGCGGAATATCATATTCTCTCTTATAACGCTCCAGTTTTTCTGTACGCAGTTCCGGCTGACGGGCTTTCACCTGCTCGATCCACTCATCACTGATCACGATCGGAACCAGATCCGGTTCCGGGAAATAGCGGTAATCCTGCGCATCTTCTTTGGATCGCATTGCATAAGAATACTCTTTATTGTCATCCCATCTTCTGGTCTCCTGAATCACTTTCTTGCCTTCTTCCAGAAGTTCGATCTGTCTTGCCCTTTCCCCTTCGATCGCACGGCTGATGGCTTTGAAAGAGTTCAGGTTCTTCATCTCGGTTCGGGTTCCGAATTCTTTTGATCCGACTTCACGAACCGATAAGTTTACATCAGCTCTCATGGAACCTTCCTGAAGCTTGCAGTCCGATGCCCCCAGATACTGGCAGATCATTCTCAGCTTCTCCAGATAGGCAATAACTTCTTCCGCAGAACGCATATCCGGCTCCGATACGATCTCGATCAGCGGCACACCGCTTCGGTTATAATCCACAAGAGAACAGTCTTCCCATTCGTCATGAATCAGTTTCCCGGCATCTTCCTCCATATGCATTTCATGAATACGGACTTTTTTCTTCGTACCGCCCACTTCAATCTCCACGTATCCGTCCCTTGCGATCGGGAGATAAAGCTGGGAGATCTGATAGTTCTGCGGATTATCCGGGTAGAAATAATTCTTCCGATCAAATTTGCAGACCTGTGTGATCTTGCAGTTTGCCGCAAGTCCTACCGCCATTGCATATTCCACAACCTGTCGGTTCAGCACCGGGAGTGATCCCGGCATACCGGTACAAACAGGACAGGTATGTGTGTTCGGTGCTCCTCCAAATTCCGTACTGCAGGAGCAGAAGATTTTTGTCTTTGTCGCTAGTTCTACATGGACCTCAAGTCCGATTACTGTCTCATATTGTTTTGACATCTAGGCTTCCCCCTTTCCTGCTGTCTGTGTTTTATCATAATCAGAAATCCATTTCTTTTGAGTCAGGCATTCATACGTGTAAGCCGCACGGAATAATTTCTTCTCCTGAAAACAGTCCCCGATGAGCTGCATTCCTACCGGAAGGCCTTTGGAATCACGGCCTACCGGAATACTGATTCCCGGAAGACCGGCCAGATTTACCGAAATCGTGTAAATATCTCCCAGATACATCTTCAGCGGATCGCTGAGAGAGGATCCAAGTTTCGGAGCCGTAGTCGGAGCTGCCGGTGCAAGAATCATATCATATTTGGCAAATGCCTGATCGAAGGCTTTTTTGATCAATGCTTTTGTCTTTAACGCCTTCAGGTAATAAGCGTCATAGTATCCGGAGCTTAATACGAAGGAGCCAAGCATGATACGGCGCTTTACTTCCGGTCCAAACCCTTCAGACCGGGTTTTTTTATACATTCCATGAAGCTCCTCATAGTCTGCCGTTCTATATCCGTATTTTACACCGTCAAATCGCGCAAGATTGGAGCTTGCTTCCGCAGAAGCGATGACATAATATGCCGGAATGGCATATTTTACAAGTCCCAGATCAAATCGTTCCACGCTGGCACCGGCTTCCTCCAGTACCTTCGCAGCTTCCAGAATCGGCCCTGCTACTTCCGGATCCAGACCTTCACTAAAATAATCCCGCGGAATGCCGATTTTCATCCCTTTCACATCATTTACCAGTGCACCGGTGAAATCGGTGTCTCCTCTTTCCATAGAAGTACTGTCCTTCACATCATGCGATGCGATCGTCTCCAGAATAGCTGCACAGTCACTTACATCTCTTGCGATCGGTCCGATCTGATCCAGAGAGGATCCGTATGCAATGAGTCCATAACGGGAAACCGTTCCGTATGTCGGCTTAATACCCACAACTCCGCAATAAGAACTTGGCTGACGGATCGAACCGCCGGTATCAGAACCAAGTGCATAAGGAACTTCCAAAGCCGCAACGGCCGCACAGGAACCGCCGGAAGATCCTCCCGGGACGTGTTCCAGATTCCACGGATTCTTCGTCTCACCATAATAAGAAGTTTCCGTTGTACTTCCCATTGCGAATTCATCCATATTGGTCTTTCCGATGATGACCGCTCCCGCCTTCTCCAGATTCAGGACCGCCTCTGCCGTATAGGTCGGATTGAAATTCTCCAGGATTCTGGAACTGCATGTGGTAAGCATTCCTTTCGTACACATATTGTCTTTGATTGCCACCGGGACTCCTGCAAGCGGTCCGGTGTAAGTCCCGTCCTCGATTCCTCTCTGAACCTCTTCCGCTCGATTAAATGCTTTTTCTCTATCTATTGTCACAAAACTATTTACTTTATCTTCAACTTTATCAATCTGTTTCAGACACGCTTCTACCGCTTCTTTCACAGTGATCTCTTTCGCTTTTATTTTTCTTCCAAGCTCAAGTGCTGTCATACTCAAGATATCCATTTACGTTCTCCTCCTATGCAAATGTTTTCGGTACTTTGTAGCTCTGCTCTTTCTGCTGCGGTGCATTTGACAGCATGGCCTCATGGTCGTCTCCGTTTTCCACCGTATCTTCACGGAACACATTATGGATCGGGAATACATGGGACATCGGCTCGATCCCCTCGGTATCCAGTTCATTTAAAGTATCTATATAATCCAGCATTGTTTCCATGTCGGATTTAGCCTGCTCTTTTTCTTCTTCGGAAAGCTCCAGCTTCGCCAGAATTCCAACATATTCGATTGTCTCGTCGGAAATTTTGTTTGCCATTTTCTGATTCTCCTTCACTTATCAAATTCTGATTTTATATCATTTTAGAAGCGTATCTTGTAGCCACACGTTCTTCCGTTAAGGCGTAAGTCTGCTCAAATCTCTCGGGAAGAGTGTGGTTTCCCTGACATTATCCTCTCCCAGAAGCTGCATAGTCAAACGTTCCATCCCAATACCAAGTCCTCCATGCGGTGGCATGCCGTGTTTAAAAGTATCCAGATATGTCTCCAGCCCCTCCTCGGTCATTCCACGTTTTTCCAGTTTTGCAAGAAGCATATCATAATCATGGATTCTCTGTCCTCCTGTCGTAATCTCAAGACCACGGAACAGGAGATCGAAGCTGAGCGTAAATCTCTCATCTTCCGGATCGTCCATCGCATAAAACGGGCGCTTCTTGGACGGATAATAGGTAACAAAAACAAAATCACTTCCCCATTCTTCTTTTGCATACTGTCCGATCAAATGCTCTTCCTCCGGCTCCAGATCGAACGGATTGCGGATACGGCGGTTATATTTTTCAGAGACAAGCTGCTTGACCTCATCGAAACGTACAGCCGGAATCTGATCTACATTCGGAAGTTCCACTCCCAGAATCTTCAGTTCCTTTGCATATTCTTTTTCCAGAAGCTTCATCGTATACTGAAGGAAACCTGTTTCCATTGCCATGATATCCTCAAAGCTGTCAATATACCCCATCTCAAAGTCCAAACTGGTGTATTCATTCAAATGCCGCTTCGTATTGTGCTTCTCCGCGCGGAATACCGGTCCGGTTTCAAATACCCGGTCAAATACACCGACCATCATCTGTTTATAGAGCTGTGGGCTCTGCTCCAGAACTGCCGGTCTGTGGAAATAATCCAACCGGAACAAGTTCGAACCTCCCTCTGCTCCTTTTGCTCCGATCTTCGGAGTATGAATTTCGGTAAACCCTTGTTTATACAAAAATTCGCGGAAACCTCTTACGATTCCTTCCTGTATTTTAAATTTTGCCCGCTCTCTTACATTTCTCAGTGAAATAGAACGATAATTCAGCTTTGCCTCCAGAGATGTATTCAGTTTCCATTTGGAAACCTGAAGTGGTAACGGCTCTTTGGGTGTACTCAGAATACGAATCTCTTCCATCTTAAGTTCTACACCATTCGGTGCCTTCTCGGATGCCTGAAGCGTTCCGGTCACTTCCACTGTAGCTGCTTCACGGATTTCTTTTAAATCAAAATCAGAACTTCCCTCCTCATAGACACATTGAAGAAGCCCGTCTCTTTTTCTCAATACAACGAATGCAACGGTTCCCATATCACGTACCGTATGAACTGCGCCATTTACACGAACCTTTTTCCCCAGCATATCTTCTTCCAGAAGCTGTCCGAGCTCCAGTGTTTCTTTTTCTTTTACACCTGTCATAAATTCCATGGTTTAAATCCTCCTCAATCACTTTTCTTGCCGTCCTGGCGATATTCCGGATCCTTTTTCCTGATTTTGCATATAAAAAGTCCCGGAATACAATGTATTCCGGGACGGATATCCATATCCGCGGTACCACCCGCATTAACTTCCCTCCTTGGAAGCCCAACTTCATGTGCGTAACGTGCACTTACGTACTGACTTACTGAAATTCTTTTTATATGAAGCCTTTTCTCCATTCACTGATCATTCCGCATTCAGCCAGTCTGCTCCGGAGTGTTCCCTTCGCCTCATTCCTCAAACAGCGCTCTCAGTCGGTGACGCCGTATTCCTGTCAAGTTCCAGAAGCAAGAGTCTCTTTCATCGCATTGCAAAATAAATTTTTTCAAATAATATCACAATCATTTTCATTTTTCAAGGGTATTTTTCAAAAAAACCGAGTTTTCTCTATTTTTCACTCTTATTTTGTATGTCTGTCCACATATTTATTTTCTGTCTTGGAATACACAATCCGCTGTTCCTTGTACAGACTATAATATCCTGACACCAGATAGCTCACAGCCACTACGCTGCAGTAAAATGGCATTCCAGTAAATCCAAACATTTCAAAAGCAATCAGCATAGAACTGATCGGGCTATTTGTAACAGCGCAGAATACGCCGACCATTCCACACGCCGCACAGATATCCGGAGGAAGTGCAAGAAGTGCCGACATGGCCGATCCCAGAGTCGCACCGATGAATAACGACGGAACGATCTCACCGCCCTTAAATCCCACACATAGAGTCAGACAGGTAAAGATCATTTTCAGAAGGAATTTCTCCGGTGATACGGCCCCCTTAAAGCTTGCCTGGATCACGCCTCCACCAAGTCCAAGATAGTCCTCTGTTCCCAAAAGGAACCGAAGTGCAATGACCGCTGCCGCACCTGCCACGATTCTCAGATAAGGATTCGCAAACCATTCTTTAAATTTGTGTTCGCAGGTATGGAGCATGACACAAAACAGAACTCCGGCCAAGGCAAACGCAATCGCAAGAATGAGAAATTTGAGGGTCTGAAAACTATAAAAATCAGGTACATCTTCGACGGGATATGGATGTGCCAGCGTCCTTACTTTGAAGAGGAGTGCAACATACTGAGCCGTAAATGATGCAAACATACAGGGAACCAGTGCTGAGTAATACATAATCCCCACACTCACAACTTCCATCGGGAAGATTGCGGCTGCCATCGGCGTACCGAATAATGCCGCAAAAGCCGCACTCATGCCCGAAAGGATGATGATCTTTTCATCACTTTCATTCAAGTGAAGACGCCTTCCGATCCAGCCGCCCACACTGGCGCCGAACTGAAGAGCCGCTCCTTCTCGTCCGGAAGACCCTCCGAAAAAATGTGTGATTACCGTTGAAATCAAAATCAACGGCGCAACACGGATCGGTACATCTTCATCCTGCGAACGGATAACGGAAAGTACCAGATTTGTTCCGGTGTTTTTCTCTTCTCCGGCCTTTTTATACAGCCACACGATCAAAAGTCCTCCAAGTGGCAGGCCGAAGATCACCCAGAAATGCGCCATCCGAAATGCGGTCGCCCATGAAACTGCGTAGGAAAAGATACTGGCGATCGTTCCCACCACTCCTCCGGTCACGAGCGACATCAGTATCCATTTTACAAGAACTGTCAGCTGGTTTTTCCAGATTTCCAGCATTTCATTCATTTTTTCTCCCATGTTTATCTCTCCCTCTTCCTTTGTAACAGTCCATTCACTATAATTATTAAGTATACTCTTTTTATTGGGCTACTGCAAACCTGTTTTATCCTGTTTTACCCTTTTCTATTCTTTCTCCCCCTGATTCACCAGCAGCCAATTGGCCCTGAAGCTTCGCATCAGATTCCAGTATCCGAACCCTCTTATCCCCTTTTCTCTGACAAGCTCCATTTTAGCACGAATACTGCGCACATCTTCGAACCATACCTCATGCTGTTTTCCTCCGGACCAGTATGTGAAATACGGACTTTGGACCTTTTCGTCATATTGAATCTCAGCCCCATTTTCCGAAGCAATACGTACCGCTTCCACATTTCCAATCAGTTCCGCCCGTGTTTCACCACGCTTATAAGGGAGTTCCCAGTCGTACCCATAGTTCGGAATCCCCATCATGATCTTCTCACGCGGAATCTCTGTGACTGCATACTCCACAACTTCCCGCACTTTGTTTAAAGGTGCAACCGCCATTGGCGGACCATACATGTATCCCCATTCATACGTCATGAGAAAAACCGTATCCGCTGCCGCCCCAAGACGTCTGTAATCCATACCTTCATAGAGCAGTCCTTTCTGGTCAGCAGATGTTTTAGGGGCAAGCGCAACAGAAACGGAATATCCGTTTTCCGCCATTACATTTTGCAGATGTTCCACGAACTTAACATATCCTTCTTTATCTTCCGGCAGAATATATTCAAAGTCAACATCCACTCCTGCATATCCTTTTTCCTGCACGACAACCAGAATGTTTGCAATCAATGTGTTCTGCATTTCTGCATTTTCAGTCACAATCTTGATCAGCTGATTGTTGAAAACTCCCGCTTCCGAAAAGGGAGTCAGCACCAGAAACGGCTGAACCCCGAATTTTTTGTCTCTCTTAGGATCCAGTCTTCTTTCACTTGCGGCGGCACCAGCTCTCCATCTTCTGTAAATCCATATGAAAATATCATAATTTCATCTATATATAATAATGTTTCTCTCAGGATATATCCTGCCACATACGGGTACACATATCCGCTGACCTTTTTTTCCGGACTGTTCTGGTCCTCATATGAGATAATCAACTGCTGACCTGTGATCAGATAGGTTCGATCCAACAGGTACGGATTATTTCTATACAGCTGCTTTTCACTGATCTGATACATGGAGGCAATCGTTCCGGTCGTCTCTCCCGCCCTTACGGTATGTATGATCTCCGGATAAAGAATCAGAAGTGCCTGCCCCGGCACCAGATATTCCTGACCGGCTGTCTGGTTATCATACGCAAGTCTCGCCGGAGACACCCCATATCTTTGTGCGATTCTGTAAATCGTATCCTGTGGCTTTACTACATAAATTTCCATACTCTTTTTCCTGAATGCTCTCTGTTTCCTTTGATTTTATGCAGGAAACATGATATACTATACCCAGTTACACGTTCTGATTGCAAAGGGTTGAACCTGAGCAAAAAGGCGCATTTATCCGAATTATTTCATACATTTTCATTTCTTTATTCTGACAACATTTTTGAGGAAATTCTTTCTGTCTTTATCGCCAAACGTGTACAATTTGTAGCATCGTCACACATTTGTCTCGAGAAAGGAGGTTTTACTCATATGTCTGAAGCAGACTCACGAATCGCTCTGATCGGAATTATTGTTTCCAGCCACGAATCCGTAGAACAACTGAACGCACTTTTAAGTGAATACGGTTCCTACATTGTCGGAAGAATGGGCATTCCCTATCGGGAAAAAAAAATTTCCATTATCAGCATCGCCATGGATGCACCGAATGATATCATCAGCGCACTTTCCGGAAAGATCGGAATGCTGCCCGGCATCAGTACAAAGACAATTTATGCAAAAACAAAATAACCGGAGAACCATTCATGAGAGAACTCATTACAAAATTAGAAGAAACCGGGAATCTGAACCAAACCGAATGGATCGCTTTGATCAATGGCCGTACCCCAAAGCTTGCAGAGTTTCTATTTGAGCGGGCACGGGCTGTACGCCATCAGTATTATGGTCATGATGTATATATCCGGGGACTGATTGAATTTACCAATTACTGCAGAAATGACTGTTATTACTGCGGAATTCGCTGCAGCAATGCTTCTGTTGCCCGGTATCGTCTTACCGAAGACGAAATACTGGATTGCTGTCAGACCGGTTACCGTCTTGGTTTTCGTACCTTTGTCCTGCAGGGAGGCGAAGATGCATGGTTCACGGACAAGCGGATGGCCGTACTCATCCGGGCAATCAAAACTCGTTTTCCGGACTGTGCGCTCACACTCTCCATTGGTGAAAAATCCCGAGAGAGCTACAAGCTGTTCCATGACATGGGTGCAGACCGCTATCTGCTCCGTCATGAAACCTACAATGCCAATCATTACCGGATGCTCCATCCCGCCTCATTGTCCGCCATTCGCAGACAAAAGTGTCTTTTCGCACTGCAGGAAACAGGTTATCAGGTAGGGAGTGGTTTCATGGTCGGCTCACCGGGGCAGACTGCCGAATACCTGGCCGAGGATATGTTGTTTCTAAAGCAACTGAATCCTCATATGGTTGGGATCGGACCGTTTATTCCCCATCATGCCACACCATTCGCCATGGAGAAAGCCGGCACTCTTGAGCTCACTTTATTTATGCTCGGACTGCTCCGGCTGATGCTGCCAAAGACACTTCTGCCGTCTACAACAGCACTCGCAACCATCCATCCGGAGGGCAGAAAAATGGGGATTCTCGCGGGTGCCAATGTTGTGATGCCGAATCTGTCACCGCAGGAGAACCGAAAGAATTACAGTCTATATGATAACAAACGCTGCATGGGGGATGAAGCAGCAGAAGGCCTTGCCATTTTGACACAGGAAATGGAAGAAATCGGCTATCATATCGTGACCACAAGAGGCGATTCCCTGGTCACGATCCAGGATCATAATCAGGAATTAAATTTAAAAGATTTCACAGGAGGAAACGAAAATGTATAATCCAGCATCAAAAAAAGCAGATGAATTTATCAGCCATGAGGAAATTATGGAGACACTCCAGTACGCTGATGAAAATAAAAACAATCTTGAATTAATCGACCGGATCATAGAGAAGGCGAAGCTTCGCAAGGGGCTTTCCCACCGGGAAGCATCCGTTCTTCTCGCCTGCGAGAATGATGAGAAGAACCAGGAAATCTACCATCTCGCCGAGCAAATAAAGAAAGATTTTTATGGCAATCGAATTGTTATGTTTGCTCCGCTCTATCTTTCCAACTACTGTATTAACGGATGTACCTATTGCCCTTATCACATGAAAAACAAACATATTCCACGTAAAAAACTGACACAGGACGAAATCCGTAAGGAAGTTATCGCGCTTCAGGATATGGGACACAAACGGCTGGCGCTGGAGGCCGGTGAAGATCCGAAGAACAATCCAATCGAATATATTCTGGAAAGTATCAAGACGATTTACAGTATTAAGCACAAAAACGGAGCGATCCGCCGCGTCAATGTAAATATTGCCGCCACGACAGTTGAAAACTACCGCAAACTTAAGGAAGCAGGAATCGGAACCTACATCCTGTTCCAGGAAACCTATCATAAAGAAAGCTATCTGGAGCTTCATCCGACAGGGCCGAAACATGATTACGATTATCACACAGAAGCTATGGATCGCGCCATGGAAGGAGGCATTGATGATGTAGGGCTCGGCGTGCTGTTCGGTCTCGATAAATATCGTTACGAATTTGCGGGTCTTCTGATGCATGCAGAACATCTGGAAGTGGTCTTCGGAGTCGGCCCGCATACCATCAGTGTTCCTCGTCTGAGAAACGCAGATGACATTGATGCTTCTGCATTCACTAACGGAATCGATGATGATACCTTCGCCAAGATCGTAGCCTGCATCCGCATCGCAGTTCCATACACCGGCATGATCGTATCCACCCGCGAGAGCCAGAAATGTCGTGAGCGCGTACTGCATCTTGGCATTTCCCAGATCAGCGGCGGTTCCAAGACCAGCGTCGGCGGCTATGCCGAACCGGAGCCGGACGAAGAGTCTTCCGCGCAGTTTGATGTCAGCGATACACGTACACTCGACCAGGTCGTGAAGTGGCTGATGGACATGGATTATATTCCGAGCTTCTGCACCGCCTGCTATCGAGAAGGCCGTACCGGCGACCGCTTCATGTCACTCTGCAAAAGCCAGCAGATTCAGAACTGCTGCCATCCGAATGCTCTGATGACCTTAAAAGAATATCTGGTAGACTACGCTTCACCTGAAACCAAAGCAGTCGGTGATGCAATCCTTCAAAAAGAGCTGGCAAATATTCCAAACGACAAAGTTCGCGCCAAAGTGATCGAACATCTGGAAGCAATTGAAAACGGAACAGGAAATGACTTTAGATTCTAATTGAAATCGAAAAATAAGGAGGCTATTATGGGATTAAATACAACTCCTTCAGCTGAGCGGATCCATATCGGGATCTTCGGAAAACGAAATGCAGGGAAATCCAGCCTGATCAACGCAATAACCGGTCAGAGTCTGGCGATTGTCTCTGATATCGCCGGGACTACCACTGATCCGGTGCTGAAAGCCATGGAACTACTGCCTTTGGGCCCGGTTGTTATGATCGATACTCCCGGTCTTGATGACGAAGGTGAACTGGGCCAGCTTCGTATTCAGAAATCTTATCAGATTCTGAACAAAACAGATATTGCTGTTCTGGTTACAGATGCGTCCTCTCCAATGACTGCCGAAGATATTGCAATTCTGGGGCGGATACGGGAAAAAGGAATTCCATACGTGGTTGCAAGAAACAAAATAGACACGATAGAAACTTTAAGTTCATCAGAATTCATCAAAGCGATTGCTGACACTCCGATTCCTGACGGGTGGCTGACCGAACAGAACTGTATCTCTGTCAGTGCAGCTACCGGCAAGAACATTTATGAGCTGAAGGAAATGATTGCAAAACAGGTGCCTGCCGAGAATATGACATTGAAAATTGTCGGCGATCTGTTAAAACCAAATGATGTTGTTGTTCTGGTGGTTCCGATTGATTCTGCAGCCCCCAAAGGAAGGTTGATTCTTCCTCAGCAGCAGACAATCCGTGACATTCTGGAAGCCGGTGCCGTCTCCGTTGTCACCAGGGAAACGGAGTTGAAAGAAACACTTGCTTCTCTAGGGAAGAAACCTCGCATGGTCATTACGGACAGTCAGGCATTTAAACAGGTATCGGCGGACACCCCGGAAAATATATATCTTACTTCATTTTCCATCCTGTTTGCAAGATACAAGGGCAATCTGGAATCCAATGTCCAAGGTGCCCGCATGCTGGAGCGTCTGAAAGATGGTGATAAAATACTGGTTTCTGAGGGCTGTACGCACCATCGGCAGTGCGAAGATATCGGTACGGTGAAACTACCGCGCTGGATCCGGAATTATACCGGCAAGGAACTGGAATTCGTTTTCACAAGCGGAACCGAATTTCCGGCCGATCTGTCCCCTTATGCTTTGATCGTCCATTGCGGTGGCTGTACACTCAGCGAGAGGGAAATGAAGTATCGTCTGAAATGTGCAGAGGATCAGCAAATTCCAATGACAAACTACGGCATCGCCATCGCCTATATGAATGGAATCCTGGACAGGAGCCTCGAGCCATTCCCGGATATCGTGTAAAAAAGGCATACCCTAACCTTGGATTCACCTGTCTAACGTATAAAAGTTTCGGATGACATGTTGTTATATACATTCTTCCGAAACTTTTTTATTCACAATATTCCTTCTACGAGAATCTCACAAAGGGATTTTCATATTTTGCGATTTTTCCCAGCCTTTCTTCGATTCTGAGAAGCTGATTATATTTTGCCACACGCTCAGATCGGCACGGTGCGCCAGTCTTAATCTGCCCTGTGTTAAAGGCAACAGCAAGATCCGCAATGAAGGGATCTTCAGTTTCCCCGGATCTGTGTGAAATAATTGCCTGATATCCCGACCTTTTTGCCATCTCAATCGCATCAACTGCCTCTGTCAAAGTACCAATCTGATTCACTTTAATAAGAATCGCATTGGCAATCTCTTTGAGGATTCCCGCATTCAGTCTTTTTACGTTTGTAACAAAAAGATCATCTCCTACAAGCTGCATCTCCAGCCCCAGCCTTGTAGTCAAAAGTTCCCAGCCTTCCCAATCTTCCTCGTCCAGTGCATCTTCGATTGAAAGGATCGGGAACCGATCAGCCAGTTCTTCAAAATACTCAATCATTTCCTCAGAAGAACGTTCCACACGATGTCCGTGCATTTTTCCTTCTCCTTCAAAAACATAACGTTTTCTCTTTTTGTCATATAACTCACTGGCCGCTGCGTCCAAAGCAATCACAATCTCTTCTTTTGGTTTATATCCGGCTTTGTCAATCGCCTCTATAATAAATTGCAGTGCATCACCGGCATCCGGAAGATTGGGCGCAAATCCACCTTCATCCCCGACCGATGTCTGATATCCCTGCTTATTTAGCAAGGATCTAAGCGCCTGATATATTTCCGAACACATCTGAAGTCCTTGTTCAAAACTATATGCTCCCACCGGCATGATCATAAATTCCTGGATGTCGATCGTATTATCTGCGTGGCGTCCCCCGTTCAGAATATTCATCATAGGCACCGGCATCTGTTTAGCACCCACTCCTCCAAGATAACGAAACAGCGGAATCCTTAAGGCCTTTGAAGCAGCCCTTGCCACCGCAAGTGATACCCCCAGCATTGCATTTGCGCCCAGATTAATCTTGTTATCTGTCCCATCCAGTTTCAAAAGGACCTGATCGATTCTCGCCTGTTCAAACACATTCATTCCTTCTACTTCACGGGCGATTCTGTCATTGACATGCTCCACAGCTTTCTTAACTCCAAGTCCCTGATATCTTCTCTGTCCGTCCCGCAGCTCGATTGCCTCATATTTTCCCGTTGATGCACCGGAAGGTACCGATGCCCTGCCGTGAAACTGTTCCCCTGCAAGTACTTCCACCTCAACAGTCGGATTCCCACGCGAATCCAGAATTTCTCTGGCGTATACATCCGTAATAGGTAAATACTGATCCATGATTTTTTTCCTCCTTTTGAAAGATAGTATATCCGCTGTGGATTCATCTCATGCCCGCATTTTATTCCCAGAAAATACCTGATTTTTCTTTGGTTTTATGTATAATTGTATACTTCATAAACTTGATTCAAAACAGTTGACTTTCAAAATTTGCCGCGTTACAATTCGTTTGGAATGAGCCGTAATTCTGATTTTACGCAGTCTTTCAAATATTATAATCTTGAGGAATGAGCAAATGGATAAGAGTTTTAAAAATTTTGCCATGATGACAGGCGCTACACTAATCATGGCAGTGGGGACCTATTTCTTTAAATTTACCAACAATTTCACTTTTGGCGGAATCACCGGTCTCGCTGTACTGGTCGCGAAAACCGGACTAATTTCAGCTGCCGATTTTTCTTTTATAACTAATATGCTGCTTCTGGTTCTGGGTGCAGTGATCCTCGGAAAACAATTTGTTGCGAAAACTGCCTATTGCAGTATTCTTCTTTCTGTTACGTTGTCACTGTTAGAAAGGGTCTATCCTATGTCACACCCCTTTACGGATGAACCGATGCTCGAAGTTATGTTCGCGATCGCACTGCCGGCATTCGGCTCAGCTATTCTCTTTAATATCGGTGCTTCAAGCGGAGGCACAGATATCATTGCAATGATCGTTAAGAAGTATTCCAGCATCAATATCGGCAAAGCTCTGATCGTTTCCGATATTGCCATAACAGTACTCGGTTTCTTTGTCTTTGGTATGAAAACCGGACTTTACTCCCTTTTCGGTCTTTCGATCCGGTCATTCCTGGTGGACAACTTTATCGAAAGTCTGAATCTTTCAAAATATTTTAACGTTGTCTGCGCTAAGCCGGATCCGATCTGCGATTTTATTGTCAATCAACTTCACCGCGGCGCAACGATCTGTGATGCGCGGGGTGCATTTTCTGGTTCAGAAAAATACATTATTCTTACTGCACTGAATCGCCAGCAGGCAATTAAACTGAGGAATTTTATCAAGAAAGAAGATCCATCTGCATTTATCCTGATTTCCAATACCAGTGAAATCATAGGAAAAGGCTTTCATGCCATTTAAAAATATGTTAGAATATAGATGGGAAAGGTCAAAAGACCTGACGGGGGTTCCCACTAGAAATTTATAAAGAGGGTTGTTTTATGGAAAAAGCGACAGAAACAATTCCAGTGTCTTCCCATCCGACAACACTGGAGAAGCAATGGCTGAATGCAGTAAGTCCGGAAGATTTTATCCGCAACAATAAGAATTTCAATTCTTTGATGATGAAATATCGTTGTGCGATCCGGGAAATTCAGACAAAACTTGAAGTCCTGAATGATGAATTTTCCGTTGCAAATCAGAGAAATCCGATTTCTTCTATTAAATCCCGCATCAAAACTCCGGCAAGTATCTATGAAAAGCTGCGTCGGAAAAACCTTCCGTTTACGGAAGAAAGCATCGTGAAAAATCTGGACGATGTTGCCGGTATTCGAGTGATTTGTCCATTCATCGGCGATATTTATACGATGGCCAATCTGATTTCATCACAGGATGATATCACAGTTCTTAAGATCAAGGACTACATACAAAAGCCAAAGGATAACGGTTACCGAAGCTACCACATGATCGTGGAGATCCCGGTGTTCTTCTCAGAAGGAAAGGCTGCAATGCGTGCTGAGATTCAGATCCGTACCATTGGAATGGATTTCTGGGCAAGTCTCGATCACCAGCTTCACTACAAAAAGGATATCAGTTCTTTGGTAGATATCGCCTCCATTGAGGACGAACTGCGCAGATGTGCAGAGACTGTCAATCTGACAGACCGGCATATGGAAGAGATCAAGGATTTAATTGGCGATGTCAAAGACATTTAAGCACACATTTTCCATGGAAAAAGGCACTCCTCTACGGAATGCCTTTTTCTCAGATTACTATTATGATCCAAAATTCTTATCGATCAACCTACAATACTCCATATAAACCGGTTCCCCCTCAAACTGTTCTTTCAGCGCATCTCGAATCCCCTTATAATACCATCCGATCATCTGCTTGTCTTTCATACGAAACCTGTTCCATAGTTCCTCACCACAGAGCGGATAATCCCTGTCAATATCACGCATATTGGAGAGCTTGTCCGCAAGTCCGATCATCTGAACTTCTCTCGGAGCTGTTCGGATACGCTCAATCGTTGCTCCCTTTCTTTCTTCCCAGGAACGGGATTTGTCCTCACTCTCCTGTGCTACAAAAAATGCAACTCGGGCCGAAAACATCTCCGCAATCTTCTCCACCGTTACATCCTTGCAGTCTTCAACCGTATCATGCAAAATTGCTGCACTGATAACCTCTTCATCGTGCGTCATAGACGAAACGATATCCCCCACTTCGATCGGATGCACGATATACGGGCGTTTCGTCCCCTTTCGAAACTGCCCGTCATGTACTTTCGTTGCGAATTCAATGGCTCTGTCTACCATATTCTCCTCCTCGCATATCACAATATTACGATCTTTTCTTTATCATATCATCTTGCACTTTAAATAACAAGAAATAACGTGTATAATTATAATAACCTTTTTTATAAATGTTACAAAGGAGCGCTAATTTATGACCAAAAAAACTGTTCTTGTAACCGGTGCTTCACGTGGAATCGGCAGAGCATGTGCACTCCGATTTGCCGCCGGTGGATATCATGTTTTCTTAAATTGCCGAAAATCATGGAAAGCTCTTCATCAGGTACGTGCCCAAATCGAAGAGATGCCTTATGGTTCCTGCGAAATCGTGACCGGAGATGTCGGAAATCCCGATGATGTAAAGGGAATCTTTGATGCCGTCTCCCTGTCCTGCGACGGTCTTGATGTTCTGATCAACAATGCCGGAATTGCTTACATGGGATTGCTTTCTGATATGACAAACGAAGAATGGAATCACATGATTCAGACAGACCTTTCTTCTGTATTCTATTGCTGCCGTGGCGCACTTCCGCATATGATCTCAGTGAAGCATGGACGTATCATCAATATTTCCTCCATGTGGGGAACCGTTGGTGCATCATGCGAAGCCGCCTATTCTGCCGCGAAATCAGGTGTAAACGGTCTGACCCGAGCACTTGCAAAGGAACTCGCACCGAGCAACATTCAGGTCAATGCCATTGCCTGCGGTGCAATTGACACTTCCATGAATGATCTTTTAAGCGAAGAAGAAAAGCTTGCATTTGCTGAGGAAATTCCCGCCGGACGTTTTGGCTCTCCGGAAGAAGTGGCTCAGCTCGCATGGGATATTGCCCACGCACCGGAATACATGACCGGCCAGATCATCGGTCTGGACGGCGGATATATCTAAAAGATCTGCATATGTAAAACGGGTTGAAACACCAATCGTGTTCACAACCCGTTTTATCTTATCATCATTTATTCCATATCCAGTTCAATCGGACAATGATCTGATCCAAAAACATCAGTCAATATCTTTGCATCCCTAAGCCGCTCTTTCAGGCAATCCGATACACAAAAATAATCAATACGCCATCCTGCATTCTTCTCTCTTGCTTTAAACCGGTAGGACCACCAGGAATAAATTCCCTCCACCTCCGGATAAAAATAACGGAATGTATCTACAAAACCATTCTCAAGAAGTGCTGAAAATTTTGCTCTTTCCTCATCCGTAAAGCCGGCATTTTTCCGGTTTGTCTTCGGATTTTTCAAATCAATCTCCTGATGCGCCACGTTCAAGTCTCCGCAAAACACAACCGGCTTCTTCTCTTCCAGTTTCTTCAGATATGTTAGAAAAGCGTCCTCCCACTCCATTCGATAGGGGAGTCTCGCCAGCTCATTCTGAGAATTCGGCGTGTATACAGTTATAAAATAAAAATCCTCAAATTCCAGTGTAATAACACGTCCTTCCTGATCGTGTTTCTCAATTCCGATTCCGTAAGAGACGCTGATCGGCTCTTTTTTCGTAAAAACAGCTGTCCCCGAATACCCTTTGCGCATAGCATAATTCCAATACTGATGATATCCTGGCAGTTCCAACTCCAGCTGTCCTTCCTGCATCTTCGTTTCCTGAAGGCAGAAGATATCCGCATCTGCCTCCTTAAAAAAATCCATGAACCCCTTCTGTACGCATGCACGGATCCCATTCACATTCCAAGAGATAAATTTCATTACTGTCTCCTCTTCCCTTTTTCCTCAGTTTTCCACGCAAATTCTCCCTGAGAATTTTTATTATAAATAACGAGTAATCCTTTCAGAAGGAGCTCATCATCCAGTATAATCTTTTTTCTGCAATGCGGAACGATCTTCTTTGCAAGTCCTCCCGTTGCAATGACCGTTGCAGGCTGCCCGAGTTCCTCTTCCAGTCGTTCAATGATACCGTCCATACATGCGGCATTGGAATAGATCACACCACTTTTCATACACTCCACTGTATTTTTTCCAATGATCCGTTTCGGAGCTTCCAGACTGATTCCACTGAGCTGTGACGCATTTGCAGTCAACGCATTTAATGATGTATAAATTCCGGGGTAGATCATACCCCCGATATAATTCTTATTCGAATCCACAACACAGACCGTGTTCGCCGTTCCAAGATCGAAAATAATCAGCGGCGGCTCATACCCGTCTATTCCGGCAACGGCATCCGCGACGAGGTCACTTCCAAGCTGAGCCGGATTGTCCATCATAATATTGAGTCCTGTTTTTACTCCAGGGCCAACGACCAATGTTTTTTTCTTGAGAATCTTTTCTGTTGCTTCTTTAACTACATTTGTTATCTGGGGCACAACGGAACTGACAATAGCGCCTTCCAGCTTCCCTGCATCAATTCCATGAAGATCCAGAACCATCTTGATATCAATCGCATATTCCAGCTCCATCTTCGTCTTGATTGTGGAAAGTCTCTCAATAAAATATGTCTTATTGTTGTCAATACATCCCAGAACAATATTTGTATTTCCAATATCTATTGCAAGAATCATTTTTGTGTATCCCCTTTACTATCTTCCACTCTGTGTCTGAGAAGATGCCGTCAAGCGCATCAATACCTTTCCGATGACAGCGACAAGGACAGCAGCAGCAAGTGCCTCCGGAATTCCCGATGCAGTCACCGTTCCCATAATCAGCCCAAATACCGCCGTAACCGCTACTTCTTTCGCTTCAGCATACTGCTGCGCCAACAGGAAGTAGATACTCCCCATCACCATGATCGTATTTACCATAGATCCAGCAAATCCCGTAATGGCAAGAGCCACATATGTGTTTAATTTGATTTTTCTGAAAAGAATCCAAATCCATCCTGCCGCAACACCGATCAAAATACGGCATCCGACAGAAATCCAGAGTGCTTTAAGCACTCCTGCCAGATTCGAGGCAAGAAACGGTGAAAACGCAAACGACAGCAGTGTCGGTGCCATTGTATTGCTGATCAGCGAACAAATCCCGAAAACACTGCCCAGAATCGCTCCTGCAAGCGGTCCGAAAAGAATCGCCCCGATAATCACCGGTATATGTACGGTTGTTGCCTTTATAATAGGAAGCTGAATCATGCCAAGCGGCGTATTTGCCAACACAATTATGATTGCAGCCATCAGTGCAACGCTCACCATCCAACGAGTACCCTTTTTTTCTTTGTTCTTCTTCATATTTTTCTCCTGTTATTATTCTCATTTCGAGATACAATACATGATTTGTAACTGTTTAGAGCCAAGCAGATTTGTCAAAAAAGGGCGATGAATGCTTGCATTCGTGAGCACTTTTTTGTACAAATCTATTTGGCGGATACGCCACACTGAGGAAACACGAAGTGTTTTCGAGGTTGGCTCTGAACAGTTACCATGATTTTTATTTATGAATTCATCTGATCCAGAATCATATCCAGAATCCGCGCCGCCGTCTCTTCCTTACTCAAAAGAGGCAGTACAGTCTCGTTTTCTCTGGTAATCAGAGTCATCCTGTTCGTGTCACCTTGAAAACCGGCTCCGGCATCCCTGAGATTGTTTGCCGCTATCATATCCAGATTTTTCTTTTCCAGTTTTGCTCTGGAATTCTCAACCATGTTCTCTGTTTCCATAGAAAATCCACACAGAAACTGTCCCGGTTTTTTATGTTCTCCAAGGTATTTCAGAATATCATCCGTTTTCTCCAGTTCCAGAACCATCTGCTCACCGGATTTCTTCATTTTTTGATCATTCACATACTTCGGGCGATAATCCGCAACCGCGGCCGCCTTGCAGACAATATCGGCATCTTCAGATTCTCTCCTGACTGCTTCAAACATCTCTTTTGCCGTCGTGACCGGAAGCACGTTCACAAACATCGGCTTTGGAATAGAAGTCGGTCCGCTCACCAGTGTGACATCAGCTCCTCTTGCGGCACAGACTTTCGCCACCGCATATCCCATCTTTCCTGAAGAATGGTTGGTGATATACCGTACCGGGTCAATGGCCTCCTGCGTCGGCCCTGCCGTAACAAGAACCTTCTTCCCAATCATATCCTTTTCCCATGCCAGCTCATGATAAATATATTCATAAAGTTCTTCCGGTTCTGGCATTTTCCCGATTCCACTCGTTCCGCATGCAAGATGTCCCTCGGCAGGCTCGATCACTTCATATCCGTATTTTTTCAGGATCGCGAGATTATCCTGCACTACCGGATTCAGATACATCTCCGAATTCATCGCAGGCGCAATGAATTTCGGGCATCGTCGGCAAGCCATCACAGTCGTGGTCAACATATCATCTGCAATTCCGTGAGCCAGTTTCCCGATCACATTCGCAGTCGCCGGGGCAATCATTACCAAATCTGCCACACTGGCGAGTGCGACATGCTCCACGCTGTACTCGAAGTTCCGGTCAAATGTATCGATCAGACACTTATGCTTCGTCAAAGTCTCAAATACAATCGGATTGATGAAATTCGTTGCATTCCTCGTCATGAGTACCTGCACATCATACCCGTTCTTAACCAGCATACTTGCCAGCGACGCTGTCTTATACGCGGCGATTCCGCCCGTCACTCCAAGTACAACTGTCTTCTTTTGCTCCATCAAAGTGTACACTCCTTCGTCTGTTTACTTGTCCGCTTCCAGAACACATTATTCCAGAATTTTCTTCAGTTCCGCCATAAATGTATTTACATCTTTAAACTCTCTGTAAACAGATGCAAATCTGACGTAAGCAACCGCATCCAGTTCTTTCAGATGTCCCATCACGATCTCGCCGATCACACTGCTCGGGATTTCCTTCTCTTCCCGGCTGAAAATATCGGTCTCGATCGTGTCGATCGTCTTCTGGATCTCAGAAGTCGGCACCGGTCTCTTATAGCATGCCCTTAAAACACCGCCTTCAATCTTCGCACGGTCATACTGTTCCCTGGTATTGTCTTTCTTAATGATGATCAGCGGAATCGTCTCCACTTTCTCATACGTTGTAAACCTCTTGCTGCAGGCATCGCAGGAACGTCTTCTCCTGATCGATGTCCCGTCATCAGCCGGTCTTGAATCAATAACTCTGGTATCAATGTTACCACAATATGGACACTTCATCTTCTATCCTCCTGTCACTTTCTCTCCCCACACACCCCGGAAAATACTATGGTCCCGTGTGGCGACCTTTTCCTCAATATTAATAGTATAAATGTAGACTATTTTCTTGTCAAACAAAATTCCAGGAAATACTTACAGCCTGCTTTTCAGAATCTGCCATGCCTGTACAATGATTGCCGCATGGTCGCAGGCTATCTGATTTGTATCCATGACATGGAAGTCTCTTTCCTGCACAATGTCCCCTTTTAAATCCTCTTCTACCACAGCCGTAAGTTCCAGTTCATATGCCTTATTCTCCAATCTGAGGAAATGGCTTCTTTTCCTGCCTCCGTCTTCTACATTTTCCCAGGCGCCGCTTTCACAGTAAATCTCGCACCACAGAGCCGCATCCGCATCATCTCCTGCATGCACCGTCACTTTGGTTTCCTCCACAACAGACATATATGCAGAGGTGATCACACGCGCTCGCGGATCCCGGTTCGCATTTCCATACACCGCGATCTGTTCCATGGGCAGGTCGTCCACACCGGTCTCTTCCATCAATTCCCGCTTCGCCGTATCTCTCAGATTCTCCCTCAGATTAATAAACCCTCCCGGGAGAGCCCACCATCCGATGCACGGATGATTCCCTCTCCTGATCATCAGAACCTTCCATACAGAATCCAGGTTCGGCCCTTTCGATTCCTCTCCCTTATCCGACCAGGAAAATACAACCGCATCCGTTGTCACACAGGGGTTCTTATATTTATATGGATCATATTCTTCCAGAAATTCTTCCAGATCCTGCCCCTTATCATTCTTCTTTCCGTTTCCCCTGAATAGGGCAATGTTCTCCAAAAATGCTGCCATTTTCAATTCCTCTCCTTCTTTTTCTTTTCTTATTTACACGTTTTTAAAAATTTCTCTTCGCAGATTTCTACCAGAATGATATCGGGCCCGATTCTGCAGATACATTCAAACGGAATAATATATTCCGCATCATATCCAAACAGCCCGCACACCTTCCCCGGTCCCGGCACTATGATAGCCTCCACTGTCCCGGAGCACTTATCCAGTATAATATCCGTCACACACCCCAGCCGTCTCCCATTACAGGTGTTGATTACTTCCTTCTCTCTCAGTTCGCAAAAACGGATCCGGTTTTCTTTGTCACATTTTTCTTTCACGGCACACACTCCGAACTCTTCTTATTGCCAGTATATGATGTTTCCCGGCTTCCGGACCTGATTCTTCCATGCTTTTTCTTGAAAACTGCAGATTTCATGCTATGATATAAGTATTAATTATCAGTACACTAGTATTTTACTACACATATACAATTATTTCATCATTTTTACATCAGGAGGACTTTACTATGGAAACCATTCATGTCAGTAAGATACATTTCACCTCCAAACCGGATTGTTCCAAACGCCTGGCGAAAGAAGAAAGGGTCTATGATTTTCTTGACAAACTGCAGATTCCCTATGAAGGTGTCGATCATGATATTGCCAACACCATTGAAGACTGCCGGGAAATCGAGAAGGAACTGCAGATCGGGGTATGCAAGAATTTATTTCTATGCAACCGCCAGAAAACAACTTTCTTTCTTTTGATGATGCCGGGTGACAAGCATTTTGAGACAAAAGTACTCTCACATCAGCTCGGTGTATCCCGCCTTTCCTTCGCGGAATCACGATACATGGAAGAATTTCTGGACATTACTCCGGGCAGCGTCAGCGTTCTCGGACTGATGAACGATGTCGAAGAGCAGGTCGATCTTCTGATTGATGAAGATTTACTGAAAGAAGAATATCTCGGATGCCATCCCTGCATCAACACTTCCAGTCTGAAGCTCCGAACCTCCGATATTCTTCAGAAATTCGTGAAAGCCACAGGACATTCTTATCATATAGTCGCATTATAAGGATTGCAATTTAATAAAAAAGATACTATAATTTTCACATACTCTAATTCAGAAAAACGAGGTATATTATATGAAGAAAAAAGTTGTCGTTGCACTGGGTCATCGTGCTCTCGGAAATACACTTCCGGAACAGAAGGCTGCAGTAAAAAAAGCTGCCGCATCGATTGCTGCTCTTGTTGAGGCAGGATACGATGTTGCAATCACACACAGCAATGCACCACAGGTAGGTATGATTCATACCGCCATGAATGAATTCGGCAAATCCCACGAAGATTTTACCCCTTCTCCGATGTCAGTCTGCTCCGCTATGTCTCAGGGATATATCGGATATGACCTGCAGAACGGCATCCGCGAAGAAATGATGAACCGGGGCATTTACCGCACCGTCAGTACAGTTCTGACTCAGGTCATTGTTGATCCTTATGATGAAGCTTTCTACACTCCAACCAAGGTACTCGGACGTATCATGGATGCAGAAGATGCTGCAATCGAGCGAAAGAAAGGAAATTATGTTGTTGAGGTTCCGGGACAAGGCTTCCGGCGTGTCGTTGCTTCTCCTAATCCGGTAGAAGTAGTTGAAGCAGATGCCGTAAATGCGCTCCTGGATGCAGGCCAGATCGTAGTTGCCGGCGGCGGCGGTGGCATTCCGGTACTGAAACAGGGACACCATTTAAAAGGTGCCAGTGCTGTCATTGAAAAAGACCTGACTGCCGGACTTCTTGCAGAACAGATCGACGCAGATGAGCTGATCATTCTGACAAGCGTAGAGAAAGTATGCATCAATCGTGGTACCGATAAGGAAACGGAACTTGGCGTGATTTCTCTGGATGACGCAAAGAAATACATGGACGAGGGACATTTCGGTGTCTACAATATGCTTCCGAAATTCCAGGCCTCTGTTTCTTTCATCGAAAAAAGAGAGGGACGACGTGCGATCATCACTTCTATGGAAGCATTGAACGACGCATTAAAAGAACGTACCGGTACTGTAATCAAATAAAACACTCACGTATACATGACATTATAACAGGAGCGCGAAAACGGATTATTCATTTCCGTTTTCGCGCTCCTGTTCTTTTCATCGTTATCTTTTCAACCTATCCCTGCAGCTGAAGCAGCTTCCCTTTCAGCTCATTTTCAAGCCTCTGCATCTCCTGCTCCGCTTCATGACGTTTCTGGCGTCCCTCCTGCTGAATCTTCATCACTTCATCCAGCGTTGAAATCAGAGATTCATTTGTCGCTTTCAGGGTTTCCATATCAACAATTCCACGTTCGGATTCTTTTGCCGTATCAATCGTCGCCATCTTCAATTTCTCAGCGTTCTTTCTGAGAAGCTCATTTGTCATATCCGTCACTTCCCGCTGCGCAGCGGCTGCCTGAGCGGAATGTTCTACTCCAAGTGCGAGCACCATCTGACTCTTCCAAAGCGGAATCGTATTCACGATCGTAGATTGGATTTTCTCAACCATTAACGTGTCATTGCCCTGCACAAGGCGGATCTGCGGAGCAGTCTGAAGGGAAATCGTCCGAGTAAGTTCCAGATCATGGATCTTCTTCTCAAACCGTCCGCACATAGCCTCAAGATCTCTTGCCTCCTGCGCATCTTCCGCAAGTCCTGACATCTGTGCTTTCTGAACAAGCTCCTGCAGTTTCGTCGTGCGAACCTCCTGCAGCTTTTTCTTTCCCGCAAGGATGTACATGGTAAGCTCTTTAAAATACGTAAGATTCAGTTCATACATTTTATCCAGAATCGCAATGTCCTTTAGAAGTAAGACCTGATGGTTCTCCAAAACTTTACAGATCTCATTGATATTCGTCTCTGCTTTCGCGTATTTTGCTTTCATGGACTGTATCTTATTGGACGTTTTCTTGAAAATTCCGAGAAATCCCTTTTCTTCCTCCTCGTCAAAGTTGCGAAGTTCCTTTACTACACCGGAAAGAAGGTCCCCCACCTCTCCCAGATCTTTCGTCTTCACATTCTCCATTGCAGTCTCAGAAAAATCCGCCATCTTTTTCTGGGTTCCGGCACCATACTGAAGAATCATCGTGGAATTGGTCAGATCGATCTGGCTTGCGAATTGATCGACTGTACGTCTCTCGTCGTCCGTTAAAATTGATTCATCCATAATTTCCTGTTTTTCAGGTGCCGGTACCGGTGTCTGCATTTCTTCTTTAAACGGCTCCAGCGTTAATTCCGGTGCCGGTGCAAATGTTTTGAATTCATCATTCATGTTCCTAAACCTCCATTTTCCTCTGCATTCTGCCTTGTCTATTTGCTATTTCCCGGATTTCCGTTTCCATTCTTCTTCTGTCAGCCCTTCCTGCGCAAGCATGGTATGCAGAACAGAAATGTCCGAAGACACATCCCATGCCGTATCCTGAAACAGGCTGTCCAACAGCTTCTCAAATGCAAGATTCAACGTATCAAGGGTCGCTTCGATCTCCGCTTTTGCTGTCTGTATGTTCTCTCCTCCTACCGGCTGACGGTCCATCTCTTCATATGCCTCCAGCAGCTTAACCGTCGTTGGAAGATAATATTCCATCAGCTTCCGGATATCTCCTACCGTCTCAGGATTTTGTTCTACACGATCAAAAATCCGATCCACGATCATCTCCATTCTGGAGATTTTAGCTGATATCTCCTCACCCGGAATCGCATCATTGCACGCATGAATCTTCCGGATATATGCATCACCCTGCTCAATGATCTCGCGTACCTCCGGAGTCAGACCTTCTCTGGCCTTTTCCGTTTCACGCTTTACCTGATCCTGCTTTTCCTTTTGTATCCGGGCTTCTTTCTCTTTCTGCTGTTCGCGATAAATCTCATCCCGCTCCTTCTCCCGCATCTGTTCTTCCAGCTGCAGATACTGGTCATATGCCTGATCGGTCACCATCAGACAAGTCTTCTGACCATCCAGATGTCCCTGGCGGAACCATCCGCTTTCGATCATCTTCCGGAGATCCTTTGCCACATACTTTGCCGTTTTCCCCGTCTTTTCCGCAAGTTCTTTGATATCACAGTATTCTCTATCCTGAAGGAAACTCATATATTTCTTAAACCTTCCAATTCGTTTCAAAATTGAGGTTCCGGCACCTGCCATCCCGCCAAATACCCCCGTAAAGACAAGTGAAACGATAAGCACCGCAAGCGCCTCACCCGGTTTGATCAGAAACAGTCCGGCAATTCCCAGAAGGAGTAAAATCCCGGAAATGACCGCAACCGGATACCCAAATGCACAAAGAAGAATTCCTCCTGCCTGTGCACCGGTCATCGATGCATAAAGAGCCGGCTGGTTTTTGGAACGACTCTCATATTTCATTGCATTGCTGTTCTGAGTCTCAAATGGCTGGCTCTGACGGCCATAATTATATTCAGTTCCCGCATTTCCGGCCCCATATTGATAATCTGTCCCGGCATTTCCACTTCCATATTGATATCCTGTCCCGGCATTTCCGGCACCAAATTGATAATCTGTCCCGGCATTTCCGGTCTCATAGCGATAATCGGCTCCCTGATCATGATTCTGCCAGTCATTGCCGTAAGAGCCGCCTCCCTGCCAGTTTGGTCCAAAATCCCCGTTCATTCCATCCGGATTCTGCCATCCATGCCCGAAAGCTCCCCTGTTTCGTGCATTTCCCATATTCCGCATACTCTGTGCTGCCTCATTCAGCGCCTGATTAATCGTATTCGTGATCGTCTGATTCAGTCTGCGATAATCTCTGGAATCCACTGCGTCCTGCACCGTTCTGCGGATATCCTCGCCAAAGCGTTCCCACTCCTGATTGTTCATCTTCTTCTCCTGCCATTCTATTTCGTATATTTTATACGGTTGTCAATTCCATTTGAAATGATGTATTCATATACACTTTTCGGCACCAGATCGTTCCATTTCTCATCCGCCAGAATTCTCTGTCTCACCTGGGTACCGGTTATTCCTTTCTCACTCTCATTCCTGCGCCAAAGCACTTCTGCCGCATATCCCATACTTCTTAATACTTCTTCGTCCCTCTTCGTCTTTTCATCACAGATACTCAGAAAACACACCGCATCTTTCGGTAAATACTGCTTCAAATACTCCGGACGTTCAATCGGAAATGGGATGATGTCAAATGCTTCTCTTGGAACTTTGAAATCGAGAAGGCAATCCCGTATCATTTCAAATCTTTCAAAATATGTCAAAGGGTTGGATGACTTCTTTCTTTCTTCATCCATCTCCGGGTCTTCCTGAATATAAGACTCATCGGGGCTCGATATTCCCACATAAAGCTTTCTGCATCGCATTTTAGCCGCCAATATATATTCCAGATGTTTCAGATGTAGAATCTGAAATCTACCATAAACTACCCCAATATCGATCATTGTTCTGCTCTCCCTCCATGCAGTTCTTTCTTTTGTATCTGCATCTTCCAGATTATTCATACATATAACTCATTATACTTCATTCTCAAATAATTGAAAATACCTTTGAACAGAAAAAAAACCGTCCCACTGACGGTTATTTTTCTTAATACAATTCATTCTATTATCCAGCAGCACTCGCTTTTTCTACATTTGCAGCACATTGATGATCAACACCCAGGCCAGTCCATAGTAAGTAACTACAGCAACCAGGTCGTTGATCGTAGTAATCAGCGGCCCGGAAGCGACCGCCGGGTCCACACCTAACTGTTTGAACAGCATTGGCACGGTAGTACCTACAATACTGGAAAGAAGCATTGCGACCAGAAGCGCGATTCCGGTACAAGCCGAAATCGAAAAAGCCATAATCACCACCTGCCCTTTCAGAAGATACAGGTATAGTCCGATAAACAGAAAAGACAATACTCCAAGAATCAAACCGTTGCACAGCCCGACTCTCGCCTCCTTGGAAATCAGGTATAATTTCTGTTTTTTGCTGACCTGCTCGTCCATCAGAACACGAATGGTAACAGCAAGTGACTGTGTACCGACATTTCCCGCCATATCGAGTACGAGAGACTGGAAACATACGATCAGCGCCAGATGTGCGACTACTTTTTCAAAAATTCCCACCACAGAGGAAACGACCAGTCCTAGTCCCAGAAGTACCAACAGCCATGGAAGCCGTTTCCCGATACTTTTGCGAAGCGGCTCTTCCAGATCCTCTTCCGCAGAAAGACCTGCCAGCTTTGCATAGTCATCTCCCAATACATCATGGATCATCTGACCTACATCCTGCGCTGTCAATATGCCTTTGAGCTTATTATTTTCATCCAGAACGGGAATCGAATCTTCGGAATAATCCTGAAGACGCTCAATGCAGTCTTCAATCTGCTCTTCCGCATACACGTACGGATAGGATGTCATGATAATACTATCCAATTCCGTATTCTCTCTGGCAACGATCAGGTCCTTCAGATCGATTGCCCCGACCAGCACCTTGTCTTCATCCAGCACATAAATCGTGGAAATATTGTCATTATCCGCCGCCTGATCCACCAATTCCTTCATCGCCTGACGCACATTCAGTCCCGCACCGATTGCAATATAATTCGTCGTCATCTTACTTCCGATTTCATCCTCATCGAAAGCACTGGAAAATGCAATCTCCTTTTTCACACCGTCTTCCATCAGATCGATCAATACACTTCTCTGCTTCTTATCAAGCTGGCGGAGATACTCCACAGCCGTAGTCACTTCGAACCGGTTCAGCACCTCAACCCTTTTTCGGATCCCAAGCTCACTCAGCCACTCGTCTCTCCTGTCCGAATACTCCAGAATATCGGAAAGCATATCGGTATCAAGTATACTGTAAAGCCTCATACGCTCATCCTTTTTGAGCAGCTCCAAGGCATCTGCAATATCATTCTCATGATAATCTCCAATCTTCTCCCGCATCAGCCTTGGTGTCAGATTGCTGCGTGCAATTGCCGCTATTTCATTGCTGTAGTCCGGGTGCTGTACAACAGCCGCATTTTCATTTGGGAAATTCTTCTTTGCACTCATTGTCTGTTCCTCCTTTACGCATCAAAATCAAGTACACCTCTGTTATCCGCCGGTGGCTTTATCTTGGAATGAGATTGGATCTCCACCAAGACTAACTTGTCGCAACTCGCACCTATAAAAGTGGGAGTCTTATCTTCTTTCAAGATAAAATTCAAGCCATTCAGGCATGCATGGTAAAGATGGACATAGAAAAACGCTTCAGGATAAATGGGCAAAAAAATACCATTGTCACCTGCAAAACACTTTTTCTACACCCGCCTTACATTGATGTAGTGTGTTCTTTGAAACGGACAACGGCAGCCATTTTCTGAAACGGAGCAAAATTCATATGCTCATAAAGAAACGGCAAAGTGGTCTCCCTCTTCGCCTTATAGATTCAAAAACCAGGTCAGAATACAGACGGCATAAAACCGCAACAATTCTGACAGGTTATGACTGCCCTGTCCCTACTTCGTGCACTACTACCGTCCATATTCTCACCTCACTTGTTCATTTATTCTCAGATATGATATTTTATAAGGAATATTTTAACAGATGGAAATATTCCCCCATTAACGGAAGTATTATACCACACCTTAAAGAGTTTAGCCAGTATTTATTTTTTAGCTATAAGGCAGTTTATTGTCTCTTCTTTCTCTCTGATTCATATGTTTCTCCCTTGTCGATCCGTTCGATAACCTGATGCTGCATGGTCTTGCCCGCCCCTCTCCCAAAGCCCGGGAAATCACCGAGACACCACCCACACCGAAAATCGTTCCTACCGCCGTAAAGAGGAGGAATACCGGCATAGCCAGAGACACGGCGGCAATCAGAATATCGTCATGGGTCTGACCGATAAAGAAGGTATCCGCCAGATTATAGATTAGCACCATAATCATCGCAGCCATTGCAGGCAACACATTTTTCAGCACTGCCTGAGGAACAGGCGCATTGCTGAACACTTCCAGATTTTTGTTTTCCTTTTTCTTTTCCATTGAAACCACCTTTCTCAAGCAATCGTATACTTTCAATCGTTAGCTATTGAATTACTCAAAATAAATACTCACTTTTTGTGAGCACTTATTTTAAACTATCCTTAATTTTCTTAAGGAGTGAATAAAGGATATCACGCTCTGTCTCGGTCAGCCCCGATAGAAGCATCTCTTCCGAGTGGATCATGTCCCGCTTCGTTTCCAGAACCCTGTCTATTCCCACCTGCGTAATGCGCACCAGCTTGATCCGTTTATCCTCTGCGTCAGCATATCCTTCCACCAGCCCTTTCTGCTCCAGCCGGGAAATAATACCGGCAGTCGTGGACTGCGCAATACATAGAGCCTTCTCCAACTGCTTCATGGAAAGCTGTTTTTCCGGGGCATCGTTCAGTGCCAGCAGGGCTCCTGCCTGTGCCATTGTCATATCCCATGAACGCATCTTATTGTCTGCCCTTTTCTGCATCTCGTCGCCAATCTGCTTCATCAGTATCCCGCAGGACACATGGTCTGCCATATCTATGCCCCCTTTCTGCCGATAAATATAGCACACTACTATCCCTATATCAATAGCATGCGTTTGATTTTATGCACATTTTGTAATACACAGTTACCAGCAGCACACAGGCCCCCGACCATGCCAGAATCTCTGCATAAAAAATTCCTTCCTGCCCTATAAACCACGGCAGAAATATGACAGCAGATACCCTCATGCCAAACTCCACCATTCCGGATACCATGGGTATGACAGTATCTCCCATCCCCTGCAGGGCGCTGCGATAAGTATGCAGAGCATATAATATAATCAGGAAAGTGCTCATAATCATCAAGTAATGATGGGCAATCTGCAATACCTGTTGCGCCTGTACTTCTTCTGCTGAAATGAACAAAGAAAGAATATCTTTTCCCGCCCCTTTATTCTGAGCAACAAAAGTAGAAATTGCATATCCGTATGAAATAGCCGCCGTCTCTAAAATACCATACAATTTATTTGTTGCCGTAAAACCCGCTACAAACAATACGCCAAACCCATTGATGACTGACTGAAGCACCATCCCTCCAATGCTGATGATTGCATCCTGGAACATGACAGGCATCCCCAGCCTTAATAGCCTTTTTGCCAGACTGATATCTATCGCAAAATCCTGACGCTTCAACTTCAAAAAAGGAACTCTGCGTGTCGTCTCGCAAAATAAAGTTCCTGTCTCCTGCACAAAAACAGCGAATTATTATATCAGTTCCATAATGATGTCTCTTTGTACGTGCCTGTAATTACGGCGCGCTTTTTT